>CAWUJQ010000154.1:0-9766 GCA_963922445.1 uncultured bacterium | reverse complement strand
CGTCCGCTGAACACCACAACGCATCGTTCCCAGATTATTTTTCCAACCGTCAACATGCCGTCCGCTGCACACGTATCCTGTTCTCGCTTGCAATCTATCGAATGATTAGGGACATGGCGCACCATGCCCCACGGAAAAACACACGTTTGCGGTCTACGCCAAACCAGCGCGTTTCTGTGCCCGCCGCGTCAGCGAGTCCAGCAGCACGGCCAGCACCAGCACAATACCCGTCACCACAGACTGCACGCCCGCACTCCAACCGAGCAAGCCCATGCCATTGGCCAAACTGCCGATCACAAACGCGCCCAGCAGCGCACTGCTCACCGTGCCGCGCCCACCAAACAGGCTCGTCCCGCCGATGACCGCCGCCGCAATCGAGTTGAGCAGTAGGTCACCGCCGCCCGCTTCCGTACTAATCGAGCGTAAACGCGAGACCAGCACCACACCGCCCAGCCCGGCCATAAACGCGGCAATCACAAACGCGGACAGGCGTATCCCTGCCACGTTAATCCCAGCACGGCGGGCGGCCTCCGCATTGCCGCCCACCGCGTACAGGTAGCGCCCGAACTTGGTTCGATTGGCGATGTAGCTGAGAATACCCAGCATCAACACCAGCAAAATCCCGATCAGCGGCACCCCGCGATCTTGGGCGGGGGTGTCGGCGGCGTTGGCAACCGCCACAATAACGCCAGTGACCAGCGCGACGCCCGCCACCTGCAACCCGATAATCGAAACGGGCTTATTGGATAGGCCCTGGCTAGCGCGGTAACGGAAGTTAGAAAACTCGAAGTAGGCGTAAGCCCCCACGATAATGATGGCCAAAATCCAGCCCACCTCGTCAGACAGGTAGGTGTTCGCAATGCCATTAATCACCGGGTCGCTCATGCGGATGGTACCGCCACGCCCCAAAATCAGCAGTACCGCACCACTCCACACCAAAAAGCCCGCCAGCGTCACAATGAACGCAGGCACGCTCAACAGCGTGATAATTGCACCCTGTATGACCCCAATCAGCGCGGCGCAAAGGATGGCCAATGGCAGCGCCGCCCACCAGGGCAATATCAGCGTTTGCGTAACGGTAAACATACCTTCTTCCACACCAAACGCGATGGGAATGCCCCGCGTCATCGAAATCACGAGGATGGCCCCCGCCACTGCCGCGATGTAACTCACCGAGAGGTCAATTTCACCGATGAGCAGCACAAACACAATGCCGTAGCCAATCGTGGTGATGGCCGCCATCTGCACAATCAGGTTCGATAGGTTGCCCGGTGTAAGGAAGTTGTCGTTGCGCCACTGGAAGAAAATCGCAATCAGCACCAGCCCAAATATGATTGGCAGCGGCCCTAAGTCACCGGCGCGTACCCGCCGGAAGTAGCTGCCCATGTACTCGCCAAATGTCTCGGACTGCTGGCTTTCCAGCAGCGCGTTTTTGGCCTTTTCTTGTTCCGGTTGCCCGGACGCTTGAGGTTGTTCGACGGCACTCACGCCACGGCCTCCTTCTGCATACCCGGCACCTCTTTAAGCTGCCCGGCGGTGATGGCTTCGACCACTTCTTGCTGGTTCGTTTCGGATGTGTTGTACTCGGCGACCTTTTGGCCCAAGCGCAGCACCACAATGCGGTCGGTGACTTCAAACACGTCGTGCAAGTTGTGCGAGATAATGACCACTGCCAGCCCCTTATCGGCCAGGCGGCGCACCAGGTCAAGCACCTGCCGGGTTTGGGCTACACCCAGGGCCGCCGTCGGCTCGTCCAGGATAACAACCTTGCTGTTCCACATCACAGCTTTGGCCACGGCAATCGCCTGCCGCTGACCGCCCGATAGCGAGGCAACGGGCAGCCGTACCGACCGCAGCGTGCTTACAGACAGGCTCGCCAGCGTTTCGATAGTCGCCTTTTCCATCGCGGCTTCGTCTAGGCGGCCCGGCCACTTGGCGGTTTCACGCCCCAAAAACATATTCGCCACCACGTCCAGGTTATCGGCCAGGGCTAAGTCTTGATATACCACTTCGATGCCCAGGCGGGCGCTGTCTTTGGGGCTGTTGATGTGGACTTCCTGCCCATCGAATAAAACTTTGCCAGTGTCATACGAATAAATCCCGGCGATGCCCTTCACCAACGTGGACTTGCCCGCACCGTTGTCGCCAACCAGGGCCACCACATCACCCAGGCGGGCTTCAAAGTCCACGTCATAGAGCGCCTGCACCGCGCCGAAGCGCTTGCTAACGCCCTGCAATTCGAGTATTGGATGGTCTGCCAAAAGGTTACTCCTTAAAAACAAAGATAAATGTTTAGCATTTCACACCGTTGTGGGGCAACCGTAGTGGCTCAATGCATCAAGCCCCTTCACGTTACATCGGGTTTGTCGGGACGGCCTGTGCGCCGCCCGGTGGCAACGTGAATACACACCCGCCGTTGGTGCCTCGCCAAACGAACACAATCATTAATCTGCCACACAGCCTAATGATGCCACAAAACCCCTGTCCAGACTGTGGGTAACATCACCAATGGGCGGGGATTTTACGTGTAAAGCAAAACCAGGGACATCGCTGTGATGTCCCTGGTTGGCACTACAGAGGTTGGAACCGGGCATGAACGGCCCGGTCAAAACAACGGGAAGCTTAGGACTCTTCAGTAGACATGGGTTCTTCCATGTCCTCTTCCATCATCTCGTCATCCATCATCATGTCCATCAGGCCAGCTTCTTCACAAGCAGCCATAACGTCATCAACGCAGATTTCTTCGACGGAGCGGAACTCGTCAGCGATGACGGTTTCAGCAATGTTGTCAGAGGTCACGGAAACCGGAACCAGCAGCACGGACGGGATGTCGTTGGTGCCGTTGTTGACTGCACCCGTGACGAACGCGTCGGTATCTTCACCGTTCACAATCGCGATGGCCAGTTCAGCAGCGGCGTTAGCCTGAGCGCGAATGGCCTTGTAAACGGTCATGCTCTGGCGGCCCAGCAGGATGTTCTGGATACCAGCCGTGGTTGCGTCCTGGCCTGTAACCGGGATGTAGCCTTCACCGTCAACGATGCAGCCTGCGTTTTCCTGGGCAGCAATCACTGCACCCGCCAGGCCATCATTCGCAGCAATCGCAGCCGTGATGGTACCGCAGCCGCCAGCAGCGCTCAGCATCTGCTCGAAGATCACCAGCGCTTCCTGGTTGTCCCAGTCCGGTACCGACTGATCGTCAACTTCCGTCCAGGTGCCATCATCAAAGAACGGGTTAATCACGCTGTCGTAGCCGTTCTTGAACAGCGTGGCGTTGTTGTCCGTCGGGGAGCCGTTCAGAACGCCAACAGCCGGGCCTTCCAGGCCAGCTTCTTCCACAGCCATCACCAGACCTTCACCCTGAAGGCGGCCAACAGCTTCGTTATCAAAGCTCACGTAAAAGTCAGCGCCGTCACCTTCGATGGTCAGGCGGTCATAGTCAATGATCGCAACATCGTTGCTGCGAGCCAGGTCAATGATGGACGCGCCAGAGCCACTGTCAAGGTTCACCATCAAGATAACCTGAGCGCCGTTGGTGATGGCCTGCTCAGCCTGAGTAATTTGCTGGGACGCGTCGCCCTCAGCGTTCACGATAGAGTAAGAAACGCCAGCTTCGTCGAAAGCAGCAGAAAGGAAACGGCGGTCGTCCTGTTCCCAGCGTGCGGAAGAAGCGCTGTCCGGCAGCAGAACGGCAATGTCAACGGAGTCCTGAGCGCCGACGAATGCAACGACACCCATCATCATCACGAAAACGAGGAGTACAGCAGCAAAGCGAGAAACTGTCTTGTGCATCGAGAAACCCTTTTTTTTGTGTTAATCTAACGAATTTCATTAAGCGCACGGCAACCTATAAAAGCTTAGCGCTCGTGCAGCATGACTATACCGAATGTGTGGGCAACTGTGCAACAAAACCAACCTGTTGCACAGGGCAATCGCATTAAAACTAAAAATGACCATTTCTTTGGAGCTTTGCCCTCACCACATGACGATTTTCATCAATAAAGACGAAAGCAGACGGGGGAGCGATCCCCCTGAAATCAATTGATGGACAATCCAATCCCACCCGATACGGAAATAACTTGAAGATCGTTTACGGTGAGGGTCAACGACAACGCGTTGTCCGGGTGCATTTCAAGTTGGTGCAACGCTTTTTGGCCCTCACCCCAACCCCTTGTATGTTAGAGATACGGTAAAATACGACCTAAGCGATGGGTTCCCCCTTCTCCTAGCCGCGCAGCGGTGGTCGGGAGAAGGGGGCTAGGGGGATGAGGGCTAAACGCAC
Organism: uncultured bacterium; assembly: GCA_963922445.1. Lineage (GTDB taxonomy): Bacteria > Chloroflexota > Anaerolineae > Aggregatilineales > Phototrophicaceae > DAOTTY01. The sequence continues at coordinate 5,487 of CAWUJQ010000154.1, read as the reverse complement.
GGCAGTGAAATGCACCCGCGTTGTCCAGTCTTGGAAAGCCACCGGCCTGTGGTTACCAACCACAAATAACAGATCGCAAGGATAACCAGAAGCGCATCGAAGCGAGTGGGCAGATCTAATCGACTGTGCGTAATCCGCCAGCCAGCCGATTTATAGTCTGCAAAGAGGGGGTCGGTTCCCCAAGGACGCCGTCCCATACGCTTTGTAGCGATTGAAAAGGGTAAATCGGTGGCAATGTATGCGAATTCTCGGCGACGATTACCTGCTGAATGATGCGGGGCACGGAAAATGAGTAAGTTGACATATGGTGAGGGCTTTGCCCCAAAGAAATGGTTTTAATGCGATTACCCTACCTCAGGCAAATGGTTCCCCATCAGATGTTGCCAGATTGCGGTACAATGGCCAGTGACATCTTGCCGCAATCACGAAAGTAACAATGACTCATGGAAGACCTGATCCAGCAACTTGCCGAGGCGTGGGGGCCATCTGGCTATGAACATCACATCCGCCAGATCATCCGCGACCTCGTTGAACCCTACGCCGATGAGGTCCGTGTTGACGCGGTTGGCAACTTAATCTGCCGGGTGGGCAGCGGCGGCAGCAAGGTGATGGTTGCCGCGCATATGGACGAAATCGGTGTGATGCCGCTGTTCCAGGAGCCGACGAGCGGCTATCTACGCTTTGAGAACATCGGCGGGCTGTTGTATACCACGCTGGCGGGCAGCCGTGTGGAGTTTGAAGATGGAACAATCGGTGTGATTGGCCTGCATGACCAGTGGGGCAGCGGGCGCACCAAAGCCGCTTCACTGGACGACTTCTATATTGATGTGAGCGACGACAACGACACCGACAGCGGCGTGAGTAAAGTGGGCAAGCCCGCCAAACTGCACGGGCCGGTTTATCAGCGGGGGCCACGCCTGTTTGGGCGCGCCATGGATGACCGTGTGGGCTGCGCTGTCGCGATTGAGACAATGCGCCGCCTGAACAAAGCGACCGATAATGAAGTCTACTTTGTGTTTACCGTGCAGGAAGAGCTTGGCCTGATTGGTGCGCAAACGTCCGCATTTAGCGTGCAGCCTGATGTTGCGATTGCGGTTGACGTTACGGGCACGGGCGACCAGCCGCACGGCTTCAAGATGCACTTGAAGTTGGGTGAGGGCACCGCCATCAAAGTGAAGGACAGCGGCCTTGTGGTGCCGCCTGCTATTCGCGATTGGATGGTGGCCACGGCAGAAGCCAATGACATCCCGTATCAACTAGAACTGCTGCCGATGGGCGCGACGGATGCCGCCGCCATTCAGCGGTCGTTTAGCGGCGTGCCAAGCGGGGTGGTATCTATCCCGTGCCGCTATGTGCATACCATCAGCGAGACGGTGGACATGCGCGACGTGGAAGCGTCGGTGGCGCTGCTGGGCGCTTTGGTGATGGCTAACGTGCCAGAGGCAGCGCGGTAAAGTAAGAATCTTCATAACCCTTGCAAAAATCGAATTGCGATGTGTTGACGGAACTGGCGGTTCTTACGGATGTGATTGTATAATCTTCAGGAAACGAACGAAATAGTGTGAAGTTTTGGGAAGTAGATGATGATGGTGAACTCAACCCAATTACCAGAACGACAGCAACCCACCTTTGAAGACCTGGAGCGCTTGGTTGAGGTTTCTCGGCTGTTGGCGTTGCACGACTTAGACGAGGTGATGAAGCAGGCGATGGACTTAACCGCGTCTGCCGCTAGTGCGCAAAAGGCCAGCTTGTTTTTGCACAACGGCACCGACGTAGATTGGGACTACGTGTTTACGGCCCGCAGCTTGAATGGTACGGACTCCTTCAACGTGGTGGGAGAGGTGCTAGATAAGGGACTCGCCGGGTGGGTCGTTCGCAATCGCGAGCCAGCGATTGTTAACGATACAGAAACGGACAAGCGGTGGCACGTTTTCGAGGACGATGACCTGCTGGTGCGCAGTGCGCTGTGTGTGCCCTTGATGAACGATGATGAGGTGGTTGCCGTGATGACGCTGGTGCATCCGCAGCGCGATCACTTTACGGACTATCACCTGCGCCTGACCACAATCATTGCCAACCAGGTGACGGTTGCCATCCGCAACACGCAGCTTTTCCGCCGATTGCGCGAAAAGCAGCAGCAGCTACAAACCCTGCTCCACTCAATTCCAGAAATCCTGATGGTGACCGATGAGGCTGGGGCAATCATCCTGATTAACAACGGTGCGCGTAAACTGTTGGGGCTGGCCCAGGCCGAAGATGCCGTGAATAAGCACTTGTTTGACTTTTCGCCACACCTGGATGTCGTCAATGTGCTGCAAAATCGGCTGTTGGCCACAAGTGACTTTAAAGAGGCCCTGAGCTACGAAGTGCGCTCCATGCAGCTTGAACGTGACTTTGCGGTGAATGTTGTCACCTGGGACGACGAAATGAGCCAGCGGCGCGGTTACGTCATCGTCATGCACGATGTGACCACGCTGCGCGACCTTTATCGCTTTAAGGAAGAAATGCTCAAGATTGTATCGCACGACCTGCGCAGCCCGCTGGCGATCATTGCCGGTTATAACGACATGATGAGCAATGACGCGACTGATGTAATGGCAGAAGTTCGCGATGCGAATGACGTTATGTCGCAGGTGGGCGATTATACCGATGCGATCAAGCGCTCTATCGACCGGATGGACACGCTGCTAACCGACCTGCTTCAGGTTCGTAAAATTGATGAAAAGGGGTTGCACCTGGAACCAGACGTGGTGTTGATTGATCTGGTGCGTCCGGCCATTCAGCACGGGCAAATGCAAGGCCGCCCCAAAAACCAAACCATCGCGAGCGATGTGCGCATTGACGACACGGTAAAAGGCACGATAGACACCACGCTGCTGCGGCAGGCGATGGAAAACTACGTGAGCAATGCGGTCAAATACACGCCGGCAGGGGGCCACATCATTGTTCGCGCCTTCGTGAAGGAGCGGCTGTTTTACTTTGAGGTCGAAGACAACGGGATTGGTATTCCAGAAGAAAGCATTCCCTTCCTGTACGAGTCATTCTACCGGGTAAACCCGGCGGCAAATACGTCTATCTCGGGTACGGGGCTGGGGCTGAGCCTGGTGAAGTCCATCGTAGAGCGGCATGGCGGTGAGGTGTACGTGACAAGTGAAGTGGGCGTGGGCAGCACGTTCGGCTTCTGGGTTCCAATGTAATTACGGGTTATGACCGATAACGAACAGCAGAACAACGCACCCCAATACAAGCGTGAGCGGCTGGCCAAGGTGCAGCGGGCCATCGACGAAATTCGTGAGCGCAAGAGCAGCCTGACCGATGAAACCTACCATCAGGTGATTGCCGCCCTGTACAGCCAGCGGCGGCGCTTGCAAACGGGCCGTTACGCGGACGAGACGGGAGACGTTGACAAGGAACTGCGGTTGTTGACGGTGATGTTTATTGACATAGCCGATTCCACGCGCCTTGCCGTCAAGCTGGGGGACGAAAACTTCATGGGTGTGATGATCGGGCTGCATAATCGCCTATCGCACATCATCCAGCGTTGGGATGGGGAAATCGCCCAGTACCTGGGGGATGGCATTTTGTGTTACTTTGGGGTGCGCCGCAGCCAGGGCAATGACGCCACCCGTGCTGTGGCCTGCGCGTTGGAAATCCAGAGCGAAATTGCGGAATACGATGCCGTCGTGCGGCAGCAGCACCCGTCGGTTGAGCGCTTTGCTGGGCGCATTGGCATCGCCACAGGCACAGCGATGGTGGGGTTGGTGGGTGAGGGCGGCAAGATGGCCATTTTTGCGATTGGCCGTTTAGCGGCCCTCGCCAACCGCCTGCAAGATCAAGCGGTTGTGGGCGGTGTTGCGATTGACACCGAAACCCAACTACGCGCACGCTCCGATTTTGACCTTGAAGCGCAACCGGCACGCGTCCTCAAGGGGTTTGAAGAAGAAGAGCAGCAAACGTTTTACTTCGTGATGGGTCAAAAGAACCGCCTGCTAACGACCTTCACCACAGACCAAATTGCGGGCATCCCCATGCCAATGGAAGGGCGGGCCGAGATATTCGCCACGCTGCTAGAGATGCTGCGCAATGTGTCGGAGCGGGGGGGCTTTCAGGCGGCGACACTTTATGGTGTGGCGGGCATTGGCAAAAGCCGTCTGTTGCAAAAAGTGGCCCACAGCGAGTTAGCCGGGCGCTTTAAGCTGCTGCGGATGGTGGGGCACTACGAACGCACGCAAACGGCTTACAGCCTGCTGCGGGACATGATCGCGTCTGTATGTGAGATTGCACCGAACCTGGAACCCGCCGAGGCCGAATGGCGCATCAAGCATTACACAGAAAACAACTGGTACGGCAGGCCCGAACAGGCCCAATCTGCGGCGGAAATTGTGGGCTATTTGGCCGGATTCGGCTTTGCGCACACCGCTGCTGTCCAGTCGTTTCACCGCAGCCAGGTCGAACATGACCAGGGGGTGTATCATTGGGTAAAGCTGTGGATGCACGGTGTGGCGGGTGACCGACCCATATTGCTGCTGGTAGACAACCTGCACTGGGCAGATGCCCAGTCGGTAAAACTGCTGAACGCCCTGCATGAGAGCGGCAGCCCCATGGCGTTGATTGCCGCTGCGCGCCCGGAGTTCGCGGCTGACCTGGCTGCTGCGGGCTACATGGCGTCTGCATTGCATGCAGCGTATCACCTATCGCCGCTGGATGACCTGGAAACCCGTGTCATTATCCACACCGTTCTGAAAGCCGTTGATGAGGTTCCAGGCGACCTGATCGACATGATTGTGGAGCGCGCAGAAGGCAATCCGTTGTTTGTTGACCAGTTTTTGCGGATGCTGTTCGACACAGGCGTGTTTGAGCCAACCGATGCAGAGGGCCGCTGGCGCACCAACCGTATTCAGTACAGCAGCGTGAAAGACACCCTCCCCAGCGGCTTACAGGGCGTCTTCCAGGCACGGCTAGACGACCTGCCCCCGGCCTCAAAGCGGGTGGTGCAGTTGGGGTCGGTGGTGGGCCAACCGTTTTGGCAAAGTGCTGTGAAGCTGCTGGCCAACGCAACCGATGACGATCAGCTTACCGCCACGCTGGATGACCTGATTGACCGGGGGATTCTGCTCCGTTTGAAACAGAGTGCCCTGGCTGACGATGTGGAGTACACGTTCCGCAATACGCTGTATCACGAGGTGGCCTATAAGATGCTGCCCCGCGAGTACCGTGTCGATTATCACAACCAGACGGCAGAGTGGTTGGCCGAGCGCACATCCGAACGCCCGGAGATGCTGGGGCTTTTGGCTGAACACTACAAACATGCAGAGCGGCCCCTGGATGCCTTACGAACCTATGCCGAGGCTGCGATGCGCCAGGTAGAGCGCAACGCCCTGCCAGAGACGAAAAAGCTCATCGAAAGCGGGTTGGCGTCTATGCAAACCGTGCCGCGTAAAGATGCGCTGCCCCACGCCAGCCGGTTGTGGCTGGCCCAGGCGCGGG
>CAWUJQ010000153.1:0-9834 GCA_963922445.1 uncultured bacterium | reverse complement strand
TGAAGGAATGGCTCAACCCGCAGCCGGTAACGGTACCTGCGACCCTTGCGCATGACGTCGGCGGGCACCCGCTCATTGCAGAAACGCTCGTGCGGCGCGGCATGACCACGTCAGCCGAGGCGTTGGCGTTTATGAACTGGCACCATTACAGGCCCACCTCCGGCTTGGAACTGCCGGACATGGACAAAGCGGTTGAGCGCGTCCAAAAGGCGATGGCGGAGCGCGAACTCATTTGCGTGTGGGGCGACTTTGACGTGGACGGGCAGACGGCTACGGCGCTGTTGGTAAGCGCGCTGCGCGACCTGGGCGCAAATGTGGTGTCGTACATCCCGCAGCGGCTGACGGAAGGGCACGGGATGCATGTGCCGTCGCTCAAAGCGCAAATTGACGGTGGGGCACGGCTTATCCTCACGTGTGACACTGGCATTGACGAGCACGAGGCGATTGATTACGCCCGCACCCGTGATGTAGACGTGGTGGTTACCGATCATCATAAGCTGCCGGATGAACTCCCCAAAGCGGTTGCCGCAGTGAACTCGCGCCGTGTCGGGCCACATCACCCGCTGCGTGACCTGCCGGGGGTGGGCGTGGCGTATACGCTGGGCGAAGCGTTGGCCCCCGACCGCGACTGGACGCATCTACTGGATTTGGTGGCACTGGGCATCGTTGCGGACGTGGCTATGCAGCGCAAGGACACCCGCTATTTGCTCCAGCGGGGGCTGGCCAACCTGAGTAGTACGAAGCGGCTGGGCTTGCAGGTGATGATGGACTTGGCGGAGATTAATCCGGCGGATGTGAATGAGGATGATATCGGCTTCCGGATAGCACCGCGCCTGAATGCCATTGGCCGCCTGGACGATGCCAACCCCACGACGGAACTACTCACGACGACGAGCAAAGAGCGCGCTCGCATTATCGCCAACCAGCTAGAGGGCTTGAATGCAGAACGCCAGCGCCTTTCGGATGATGTGTGGCGCGGCGTACAGGCGGAAATCGAGCGCGATCAGAGCTTGCTCCGGCACGCGGCACTTGTCGTCGCACATCCAGAGTGGCACACAGGCGTGGTGGGCATTGTGGCCAACCGCTGCGTAGAAGCGTACAACCGTCCGGCACTGCTGTTGAAGGCCGAACCTGCCGCTGTGGCGCGTGGGTCGGCGCGGTCGGTGGCGGGGGTAGACATCACCGATGCTATTGCCTCGAATGCGCATCTGGTGCGCGGGTACGGTGGGCACACGATGGCGGCAGGTGTGGAACTCAACACGGCGCAGATTGATGATTTCCGGCGGGGCCTGTCTGCCAGTGTGCGCCTACAGCAAGCTGGACTCGACCAGACGCCGACGCTGCAAATAGACAGCTACATCACGTTGGGTGAACTGTCGCTGCCGTTTACGCGAGACGTTGCCCGGATTGCGCCCTTTGGGGCGGGCAACCCGCCGCTGGTGCTGGCCTCAACCGGACTCACCATCACGGGGAGTAAGCAGCTTGGGCGCGATGCCAAGCACTTCAAGCTCACGGTGGAAGATGACGCGGGTACGTCACGGCAGGTGGTGTGGTGGAACGCTGACGCGTTGCCCGCTGGCCGCTTTGATTTGGCCTACACGGTGCGCGAGAACACATTCCGAGGTGAGCGGGAGGTGCTGATTGAGTGGCTGGACTATCGCCAGCAAGAACGCGATGTGATTGAAGTTGCTGGGGCCAAACGCGAAAGCATCACGTTTATTGACCATCGCAACGCCCCTGACACGCTCAAGGTGGCACAGTCCATCTTGGCGGATGAGGGCGACAATCTGCTGGTGTGGGCGGAGGTGGTCACGTTTAAGGATGTGCCCAGCGGAACACGGCTTGAGTTGACGCCAGCGGCGGCGCTGCTGGTGCTTGCCACCCCGCCCGATGCGGCGACATGGGGTGCTGTGTTGGATGCTGTGCGACCAGAGCGCGTGTATTTGGTGGGAGCTGACGCCAACATGGACGACCCGCAGGCGTTTTTGCAGCGGCTGGCAGGGCTGGTGCGGTACGCGATGCGGGCAAAGGCGGGCGAGGTGTCGCTTGATGAATTGGCAGCGGTCACCACACAAACCCGTGAAGCAGTACGGGCTGGCCTGGATTGGTTTAGCGCCAACGGGCAACTTACGTTTGTAGAACGTGATGGCAAGATCGCTATCAGTGAGGGTGGCTCACGCAGCAATCCGAAAGACGCCAGCAATCGGCTTATGAAACTGCTTGGCGAAAGTTTGGCCTATCGTAGTTACTGGCGGCGCGCAACCATTGATAGTTTGCGCGGCTAAACCACCTGTTGCAACCACTCAAAGGCGGCGTGTACATCCGAGTAGATGCGGGCTTCCACCTGCGAGAGCTTGTCGGTGTCGCGGCTTTGCCCGGTGGCAATCTTGCCGCTGACCGTGTCTGGCAGCAGGACAGCGAGATAGACCCATAGGTCGGGGTGGCTGGCTAACGCCGCGTTCACGGCCTCTAACCCGTCTGGGGAAACGGCAACGCGACGGATTTCGTAGTGGTTGTGCAACATAAACGGCATACTCACGCCGCTAATCGACAGGTCGTACAACAGGCCGATCTTCGTCACGCCTGTGGGGAGCGACTGCAATGCAGAGACGACATGGTCGTTCCACTGCTCCAGCGCCCGCACGTCAACGGCTGCCACTTTGTAGTGCAAAATGCGGTCATCGTGAAGATAGTCCACTTTGATGTTGCTGGTGACTCGTTCGCTCGTCATCGGCGGGGTTCCCCTGAATGCTGTCTACCGGAGTTTGCAGATTATAACCACTGCGGGCGCTAACTGCTTTAGCTTCGTGTTAAGACAAAACAAAACGAGGCCATTTTGTAGCCCCGCCTTGAGTGAGTGCGTTGAAACGAGCGGTATGCGTCAGATTTGCAAACCACGTGGCGTAATCACGTATTCGACGCGCCCCAGGATGTAGTCAATCAGGATGGCGAGAATTGCCGCAGGCAGTGCGCCCAGCAGCACGAACGGGTCAATACTCATAGAAAGGCCACTCGCAATTGGCGTTCCCAACCCACCAGAGCCAACGAACGCGCCTAGTGTGGCCGTGCCGACGTTGATGACCATGCTGGTGCGAACACCCGCCATAATCACGCGGCTGGCAATCGGCAGTTCCACCTGGAAAAGGATTTGCGTAGGTGTTAGGCCCATGCCACGGGCACTATCGACCACGAAGCCATCAACCGATTCAAGGCCCGCAATGGTATTGCGTACTACGGGTAGCAGGCCATAAGCCACCAGCGCGATGATCGCAGGCCAAAAGCCAAAGCCAATCAGCGGGGCCATGACAGCAACGATGGCCAGCGTCGGCACCGTTTGACCGCTGTTGACGATGTTATTTGCCAGCGGTAGCAGTTCGCGGAAGTTGCTCCGCGTGACTAGAATGCCGATGAACAGCCCGACTGGAATGGTGATAAGCGATGACACAATCACCAGTTCGAGGTGTTCTGCCGTGAACTCAATCACGGTTGAACTGGGGTGAATCAACTGGCGGTTGGCCGGGAAGATGTTGCTCAACATGAAGTCCCACAGTGGCTCATTGCCAAACAGTGACCAGAACAGCAAGAAGACTCCGGCAGCACGAATCAGCGGACGAACCAGTTTTTCTTCCTGATTGCCGTAGTACAAAGCCAGTCCAAGCTCCACGAGGGCAAAGCCAAGCGTAAACCAATACAGGGCAATCCCGGTGTTAAACGGCGAGATATCTACAATGACGGAACTGCTTGGCCCCATCGTGAACAACCACCACTGCGGTGCAAGGGAGGCACGCGGGTAAAAATCGTTGAGCGTGTCCTCAATTTGGCCGGCAATGCGATCCTCGTTGCCGCCGTCGTGGGTGACTTCGAGGACGCCGGGTGTGATGGTGAGCGCTTGAATGCGCGGGATATTCTCGAATAGGGTTTGGGCCAGCGGAGTGCCGTTTAATCCTGCGTCGCGGTCTGCATAGACCTCTTCCGAATCGGCAGCAATGAGCTGCGGCACAAATTCACCGAACTGAAGTTGTTCTTCAGTTGTTTCAAATGTGATGGTGTTTTCCGCGTCTTCGGATACGGCTGCCGTTGTATTAGCCCGCTCATTGACGAGAAATTGGTTCACCGGGTTGCGCAGTTGGCGCAGCACAACCTCGCCATCAGCACCGTCAGCATACGTGATTGTAATCACCTGCTCGGTGACGGTGACTGATTCGGCATCGCTGCTCGTTTCAAAGATCAGGTCACCGAGCGATGACTGCCCGACTTCGGTGAACTCGCCCGTTTGCACAGGCATGACCTCTTGCGCGACAACGTTGTACTCAAACGTGCCCGAGTTGACAACAGCCGTGAACGTTGTGTCGTCCTGGATGTCCTCCGCAGACACGGTGATGTCGTTGACGAAGCGTTCTACGTCAGATAGGGAGACGGTAACGGTGCTGATGGCAAATAGCAGCACCGATGCAACCACCCAGATCACCGTCGCCCACGGAAAGGGAATACGTGTGCGTTGTGTTGTTTGTTCTGTCATGTGGTCTGCCGATCCGGTTCCGGGGCGTAGTCCACTAAGTCTTGCAGGGCACGGATGGTCATACTGCCAACCAACTGGCCGCGTTGAGTGACCACGGGCGTCACCCGGAAGCCACGAGCAACCATCGCGCTAAGCGCTTCGCGGGCAGTGGCGTCTTGACGCACGGCAATTTCGGTGAACGGTGCTTCAAACATAGCATCCAGCAGGGAGGTAGAGTCATCCAGGGCTTCGCGGTCTACCCAGCCCTTGAGTATACCCTCATCATCAACCACGAAGATTGATGCAACTCCAGTCTCGTTCATTTGGCGACGGGCTTCGTCAATGGTCTCTTTGATCGTGATCTTAGGCGGATTCCCGTTCATGACTGCATTAATGCGCGAGAGGCCCAGCCGTTTTAGGGCGCGGTCAGTACCGACGAAGTCACGGACGAAGCGGTTGGTCGGATAGGCCAGGATGGTGTCTGGTGTGTCGTACTGCACCAGGTGGCCGTCCCGCATAATGGCGATGCGGTCGCCCATCTTGATCGCTTCGTCAATGTCGTGCGTCACGAAGATGATGGTCTTGCTCACCGTTTCCTGAATTTGCAGGAACTCCGCTTGCAGCACCTCACGTGTGATGGGGTCAACTGCGCCAAACGGCTCGTCCATCAGCATAATGGGCGGATCGGCCCCAAGCGCACGGGCCACACCCACGCGCTGCTGCTGGCCGCCAGAAAGCTGCCGCGGGTACTTTTCGCGGTGAATGGACGGGTCTAGCCCGACCAATTCGAGCAGGCTGTCCACCCGGTCACGAATGCGGTTGTCGTCCCAGCGCAGCAGGTGCGGCACAATGGCAATATTTTCCGCGATGGTCATGTGTGGCAGCAGGCCAATCTGCTGAATGGCGTAGCCAATCTGACGGCGTAGTTCCTCGACGGGCAGTTCCACGTTGGGCTGGCCGTCAATCAGAATCTCGCCTTTGGTAATGTTGGTCAGGCGGTTAATCATCCGCATGGACGTGGTTTTGCCACAGCCCGACGGGCCGATGAGTACGCAGATTTCGCCTTCCGGCACAAACAGGTTCAGGTTATCCACGGCGCGGAAGCCGTTGGGATATTGCTTAATAACGTTCTTGAATTCGATCATTGCGGTTTACGCTTACCTTCCGAAGTTAGCTTGCTGTGACCTGTCGAATGCCCGGTGAAGTGAAGAAGGCTTCGACAAGTTGCATCAGGACATCCAAGATCACGGCCAGCAGGATCGCTGGGAGTGCGCCAAGTAAGATCAAGTCAATTGAGGTGGAATTTACACCGAGCAGGATAAAGTCACCCAGGGCACCTGCGCCGATAATCGACGCAATTGCGGCGATGCCCACCAGTGAAATGCCCGCGCTGCGCACACCCGCCATTATCACGGGGAACGCCAGCGGCAGTTCAATCTGGAAGAATATCTGGCTGGGCGTCATGCCCAGGCCGCGTCCGCTGTCAATAACGGCAGGGTCAATATCCGTCAGGCCCACGTAGGTGTTGCGCACCAGTGGCAGCAGCGAGTACAGCGTGAGAGCGATGAGGGCGGGGGCGGTACCAATGCCGGCGACACCCAAGTCGCGGATCGTCAGCGATGTGAACGATGTACCGGAAACGAAACGGGCACCTGCAATGCTAATGATGACGATGCCCGCAATCAGCGATGCCATGCCAACGACCCAACGAATCCGACTCAGGCGACGCTCACGCGTGTCGTTGTCAATGCGCTGCACAATCCAACTCAGTGAGAGGAATACGAGCAAGCCAGCCGCCGCGAAGTAGTTCGCGGTTCGCAGCGTTGCGTCACCATAAGAGACCAACACCGCCTCAAAGCCGAACGTGATCAAAATCGTTGTCAGCAGTCCAAGCGGAACCAGCAGCACGGCCACACACAAGATGAGCAGGGTACTTTTAAGCTGGGGTGGCAGCAGCCGCTGTATGAAAATATATAAGACCAGTAAGCCAATGCCGATGAGCAGCGTGACAATAAAAAACGTGAGTACGCCTGTAAAGGATTGATTACCCAGGCGCGCCATGGGCACGAGCAAGATGCCATATAGGGCCAAACTGGGAACGGTTTGTATGATGCCGACGGCGTACAGGATCACTGGCTCAATGCGGCTGTCACGCGAGGCCCACAAGCCCAGGGCAATACCCACGATGAGACCGGCAATAAGCGAGACAATCACAAAGACGAAGTGTTCGACAAAGCGCTGACCTAGCGTTTCACCGCGTTGACTGAACTCGACCATGATCGAATAGATGTCTAGGCTGCCGTTGAGGACCATCAACACGGCAAGCAGGGGCGCAAGGCCACCAACAGAGAAGCGCAACCAGCGGGGTACGCCGACAGTTTCCAGGTCAATTAAGCCGCCAAACAGCACAATATACCCACCTAGCAGGCCTGTCACCATTGCGCCAGATGTGAGGATGCGCGGGTTGCTGATGTTCGTGCCTTCATCCAAGAAGGATTCGACATTCGCAAGCAAGTCAACGCCAGCAGTCGCCGGTAGCAGCAAGGTCAGGAAGATAACAAGAATGCCGAGGGAAACAAGTGACCAGCCACGGCGTGCCCTATCGTTTTGAAAGGCGATGACGAGGGGGACAATAGACAGCAAGAACAAAGCGATGTAGCGAAAGTCCCCGTCAAGTTCAAACAGGTTGATGGGGATGCCGGATGCGATGCGGTTAGGCTTTAGTTCCAGTATGGGCAAAAAAAAGAACCCTAACCCCGCAACGATGCTGCCGAGGATTGAGATTCGGTTCGCGATACGACCACCTCCTAGGTATCGATGGAAAACTGCAATGAAGGCAGAAGGCTGGCCACAGCCAGCCCTCTGAATTTGTGTTAGCGAGGCAGTTTAGCCCCCGATGAAGCCGTTTTCGAGCAGCCATTCCGTTGCAACGTCGGTCGGGTTTTCACCGTCAACCTCAACCGCAGCGTTCAGGCCCTGAAGCGTGGGGTTGTCCAGCGCAGCGAAGATCGGGTTCAGGATAGCCGAAATTTCTGGGTTGGCACGCAGTACCTCACCACGGATAACCGGGGCCGGTGCGTAGATCGGCTGAGCGCCAAGCGTGTCTTCGAGTACCACGAAGTTGTAAGCCATCAGAGCGCCGTCTGTACCGTAGGCCATTGCAACGTTAACGCCATCAGCGCCTTCGTTCAAAGCCTGCTCGGTTTGGGCGGGGGTACCACCAGCGATGATGAGCAACTGATCTTCAGTCAGGTCGAAGCCGTAAGTGTTCTCAAAGGCCGGGATGCCGTCGGGACGCTGAGCGAACTCGTCACCCGTTGCCATGTAAACTTCGCCGCCAGCATTCACGTAGTCAGCAAAATCTTCAACCGTTACTAGGCCATTTTCATCAGAGAAAGCAGCCGTTACAGCAAAGGCATAGGTGTTGTTCGCCGGGGCCGGTGCCAGCCACACCAGGTCATTGACAGCAGCGTCATAAGCGCTAACCCAGGAATAGCCGATCACACGGTCCTGAGAAGCACCCTCGGGGAACTCAGCATATTCGACGTTCTGGAAGTGATTGGTCACACCCGTACCGGTGTACTCTGCATACATATCGATTTCGCCATTAACCAGGGCATCGCGGTTAACCGAGGTACTACCCAGGTTGGTGCGGTCTTCAACCGTGTAACCCGCATCTTCAAGGGCGACAAGCATGATCTGGCCGAGGACAATCTGCTCGGTGAATTGCTTGGAGCCGATGCGGATTGCATCATCCTGTGCAGCTACGGTACCGAATGCGCCGACAAGTACGACGATAGCGATAAGCAGGGTAGTGAGTTTACGCATGAACATCTCCTATTTGGTTTGTAGTACGAAATTTTGCTTAGCGGTTTGCATATTTTATGCAAGCCGACAATGCACGATTTAAGCCGCTCCATCTGCAAGGGCCGCAAGTCGAAATTCAAATCAGCCGATGTTACGTGGGGTACTGCAAAAAAACGGCTAAGCGCGGCCCGCCTCCAGCCTGGGTGATGCGATGCATCGCTAGCTAAAGGGTAGGGTATTGAGCAGATGAAACAGTCAAGTTGACGATGTAACTTAATGTTACACCCAAAATATCAACGCCAAGATGTTAACCAATCATCAGAAGAATTGCAACATGAATTGGCGGTTCTAATAAAATTTCAAGAGCATTTAACGTGGGCCATTCTAATGCGACGCGCTGCGGTCTGGCATTTTTCGGTCGCAAACAGGATGGATTGTGTTATATTTGGCGACGCCTCATCGCAATGGATTAGGCAACGCAAAATATTTAACTTAGAACGCCATCCACACGGTATTTCATCGTGACACTTTCTGATTCTGCAAAAACAACATCGCATTCTGTTGAAAAGCAGCCCACTTTTACGCTAACGAGTGGCTTTTGGTTTGGGCTGCGCATGGTGGTTGTGGCAGCCGTGATTGCTGCGCTCATGAGCGGCTTTAATGTGAACATCGGCGCTGTTGGGCAGGGCTTGTCGCTAGCGCTGGTGGGTGTGGGCGTGTTTATGACGTTCCGGCTGCTGAACTTCCCTGACCTTTCCGTTGACGGTTCTTTTCCTGTGGGCGGGGCGATTGCCGCTACGCTGATTGCCAACGCTGGGTTCGCGGCAGAGTGGACGCTGCTGTTTGCGTTCATTGGCGGTGCATTAACCGGGCTGGTAACCGCCCTCATCCACGTCGCATTCAAAATTGAAGGCCTGTTGGCAAGCATCATCGTGGCAACGGGCGCGTACACGATCACGCTGCGCACAATGGGCAGAAGCAACATCCCGCTGCTTAATGAACGCACGATGCTCACACCCTATGAAGACGGGATGCGGGCATTGGTCACCAATGTGCTTGGCGACGAGTGGCGGCGGCAATCCAACAACTTTGTGGAAATCGTCGTGTTTGGCATTGTGGTGCTGGCCTTTTTCGCGCTGCTGAACTGGTTTTTACACACGGAAATCGGCCTCACCTTGCGGGCTTCTGGCCGTAACAATCAGATGGTACGGTCGCTGGGGGCCAATGACCGCCTGATGGTGATTATGGGCCTGATGATCTCGAATGGGTTGGCGGGGGCTGCCGGGGCGCTGTCTGTGCAGCAGTTAGGCTTTGCCGATGTGCAAATGGGCGTGGGCATGATTATTCGCGGGTTGGCTGCCGTCATGATTGGCGAGGTGCTACTGCGCCCGCGCACTGTGGGGCAGGCCATCATCGCGGCGATGGTGGGGATGCTGGTGTTTGAAATCTCGCGGGCGTGGGTGTTTGCCGTGCTCGATTTGCAGGCGACGGACGTGCGTTTGGTGAGTGCGCTGGTCGTGTTGAGTGCG
>CAWUJQ010000152.1:0-9948 GCA_963922445.1 uncultured bacterium | reverse complement strand
CGATATGGAACTCGTATCAGTGGGACGGCGGGGTGTGGGCGCTGCCCGTAGCCGCCGATATCGCCGTGATGCTCTACGACCCGGCAGCATTCGATGCGGCTGGCCTGCCCTACCCGACAGAGAATTGGACGCTGTTCGACCTCGATAACGCCGCCCGTTCGCTGGCGACATTTGCTGAGGATGGCACGATTGACACTGCCGGGCTGAGTGACCTGGGCGGTTACATGCCACTGGTTGTATTGAACATGATTGGCGGCGGCGTCTACGACGACAGCGGATTGCAAACCACTCCTGTCCTCAACAACCCTGCTATTGCCCAACAACTGGACATCTGGAGCGCGCTTAGTGCCGAAGGATATATGGCAAGCGGGTTCCAGGGTGGGTTCGACGCCCCCATGATTCTCGCGCCGAGCATCCTCGCAGACAATCGTCGGATCGCCGGTGAGCGCAAGTTTGTCGCGTTACCCGGTGGGCGTGCTGCCCTAGATGTGAGCGCCTTTGCCATCAGCAGCGGTACACAATACCCTGAACAGGCATATGCTCTTGCCGCCTTCCTGACGACACAGCCGGATGTCATCAATGCGGCGACAGGGGTGCTACCTGCCCGCCAGAGCCTCTCCGGTATAGAGGGTTCTAATACAGGTGGCGGTCCTGGTGGTGGCGGATTTGCGGCAGCCAACCCGCAGACGACCGCTCAACTTCAACCGCTGGTGGTGAATGCGTTATCTGCTGCTGATGCGCGGTTCAGTGATCGCCTCACTACGGCAGTGACCCTGATGAACAGTGACAACCTGGATGCTACAACTGCACTGCTGGAGGTTGAGGCGACAGCGTTAACCGACTTACAGATCGCTGCTGACCGTGCCGCCACAACTACCGTTTTTGTGACACCACCGCCAGCCGAGATCGTGCTGGGAACAGGCGAGGTCGCGCTGACGTTCGGTGTTCAGGGGCAGTTCGGGCGGGGCAACAACAACGCCGCACAGGAGGCGCGTTGGGATAGTGTCGTTAGCACGTTTGTCGCCAACGATCCGCAGGTCGGCAACGTTGAAATTGAGTTTGAAGGTGGCGGCACAGATGTTGCTGACATGGCGACCACCTACGACTGCTTCTATCTGTCGAGCAATGCCGTACAGGGTGCTGACCTCAGCCTGCTACTCACGCTGGACCCCCTACTCAACAGCGACCCGACCTTCAACCCGGCGGACCTGGTGGGCGACACACTCGTGCAAGTGCAAAGTAACGGACAAACCTACGCCATGCCGTTAATGATCCAACCGGAGGCGCTGCTGTACAATGCGGACCTGTTCAACCAGAACGGCGCGCTGCTGCCGAACATGGGCTGGACCGTCTCCGACTTTGAGAACGCGCTGCGCTCGTTACGCCTATTCCCCGATGACCCAGAGCCGTTCATCCCCCAGGAGAACAGCAACACCTACATGCTGCTATTGATGGCGGCCTATGGTGGTGTCCCGGTTGATTATTCCACCACGCCACCCACCCTCAACTTTGCGGACCCAAACGCGATCAATGCCGCACAGCAAGTGCTTGACCTCGCGCAGGAGGGCTACATCTCCTACGACGGACTCGGCGGCGCATTTGGCGGGCGTGGCCTGCGCTTTGGCGCGGGCAGCGATGAGGACATCGCGCTGTACAACCAGCTTCTCAACTCGTTCGTGATTGATACCGTCGCCGAAGATGTGAGTTACGGGCTAACAACTTACCCCGACGGCGCACAGTTGAACGCGGTTGCCTACGATACCGGAACCGCCTACATCAGCGCCAACACCCAGAATCCAGAGGCGTGTTACCGCTTCATCAGCGCCCTCGCCCAACAGCCGGAACTGTTCGACGGGATGCCCGCTCGTGCCTCACAGTTGAACAGCCCGCAGCTTGTAGCGGCACAGGGGCAGGCGGCTGTCGACTTCTACAACAGCGTGGATGTTGCACTCAACAACCCAAACACGCTTGTCTTCCCAACGGCGTTCTCCGGTGGCATTACCGCTGTTGGCGAGTCCCTTGCGCTGGACTGGCTCTACCGTGCCTACGACAGCTATGTGCTGGAAGGTGCTGATCTTGCGGCTGAAGTTGCCGATGCCCAGATCAAGGCCGAGACGTATCTCCAGTGCTACAGCGGGATACCCGCATTCGATGCCAGCACACAGAACCGTGGCGACTACTTCGCCCTGATTTCGGCGTGTGCAGTCCAGGCGGACCCCGAAATGAGTGGTCTGTTTAACAACTAACCACCGTCCATAGTCGAGACGGGTGGGGCAGGTTGTGATTGGCCCCACCCATCTCACGAACGAGGAGTGACGTGATGCGCCACATGATGGATACCTTTGCCTTTGCGCTACACCGCATCCGGATTCACCGGGTGTTGGCGCTATGGGTATTGGTCGGTATATCGGTCGCGGTGACACTGTCACTTAGCCTGCCGCTGTATGTGGACTCGGTCTACTCCGAACTGCTGGAATCCCGTCTGGGTGAGCCGCCATTCTCCTTTCGGTTCCGCTACCTGGGTGCCTGGAACGGCAATATCACCCTGGCGGATGTGGAGACCACGACACAGGCCATCGAGGGTGATTTTGCGGATTCGTTGGGGATGCCGTTACAGCAAAACACACGTTACCTCGCAGGTGGGGCGCTACGCCTGACATCAACGACCTACGGTGCCGTAGGCAACTACACAATCGGCGCGCTCAGCGGCGCGGAGGACAATATCAACATACTGGACGGCGAGTGGCCTCCTGTGCAAATTGCAGATGATGACCCCGTGCCGGTGCTGATCCCCAATATCATGTGGGACACGATGGGATTGCAGGTCGGGGACGAACTCACGGGGCAAACCCAGTTCGGAGGGACGCTTAATCTCGTCGTTGCAGCTCGCTGGGAGCCAGTCAACGAGAACGACCCCGCGTGGATATTCACACCGAGCTTCTTCGACAATGTCGTGCTGGTCCCGGCAGATGTGCTCACAGGCCTGCTCACTAACGCCCCGACCAATTCCGTCACGGAGGTGGCGTGGTATCTGGACTTCGACGGGAGTGGGGTTCGCACCGCCGATGTCGGCGGGTTGATCACGCAAATCGACGCCGGACTGCGCCAGACGGAAAACGTGCTGCCAGGTATTCGCCAGGATATATCGCCCGCCGAGGGGCTAACCGCCTTCAACCAGGAGGTGAACGCGCTCACGGGGCAGTTGTTCATCATCATTATGCCCGTCGCCGGGTTGGTGATGTACTTTGTCTCGATGGTTTCGGGGCAGTTGGTGGGGCGGCAGGGGTTAGATGATGTGAAATTACGCAGCCGTGGCATGAGCCGTGCCGACCTGCTGGGCATTCACCTGCTAATGTGGCTGACACTTGTGGTCGTCTCGCTGGGCATTGGCTTGTTGGTTAGCCCGTTTGTCGTGCGACTGGTGGGGCAGACGGCGGCCTTCCTCCGCTTCGACGGCACGAGCAGTGTGCAAACAATTACCTTTACGCGAACCGTTCTCATCATCGGCGTTACAACTGGGCTTGCCGCTGCCAGCAGTGGGCTGTTCCTGGCGTGGCGCACCACCCGTCAGAATATCAACAGTTATCGACAGCAGATTGGCAACGCGCGCACGGCGTGGTGGCAGCGCGCCTACCTCGACCTGATCTTGCTCGTCCCTGCGGTATATGTGTATTACTCGCTCACACAGCAAGGCGGGCTAACGACTGCTGCTGACGAGCCGTTTGCCGATCCGCTCACATTCATCGGGCCGACACTGCTCTCGCTTGGGCTGGTGCTGGTGTTTTTGCGGTTCTTCCCGCTACTACTGCGGATGATAGCAAACGCGCTGGCCCTCACCCCCAATATCGCTTTGCTGATGGCACTGCGCGAGATTGTGCGGTCGGTTGGGCGCTATCGTGGCACCCTGCTGATGGTCGCGTTTACGCTGAGCCTCGTCGGATATACCGCTTCGATGGCAGGGACGATTGACCGTAGCCTACAAGACTCGATTGACTACCGTATCGGCGCGGATATGGTGCTGGTGACCGCATCCGAGGCGGAAACCGAAGTCGCTGACGATGGGTCGCTGACGATTTCCGGTTATAACCCGCCACCCGTGCAGGAGCTTTACGACATTGACGGCGTCTATGATGTCGCCCGTGTTGGCACCTATCCGGGTTTTCTTGTCGTTGGCACCCAAACGATCGACGGTCAGATCATGGGCGTGGACCGGGGCGCAATGGCTGCTGTGACCCGCTACCGCGAGGACTTTGCCGATGTCCATCTTGCCGATCTGTTTAACCAGTTGGCGGGGCAGCGCACAGGTGTTTTGATAAGTCGTGCCACCGCAGAGCAGTACAACATTGCTGTCGGGCAGGCGGTCACGATGCGGATAACAGCATTGGGTGAACCGTTTGAACTTCGTGTCCCGGTTGCGGGTTATGCCGACTACTTCCCGACGCTGAACCCGACATCCGGCTTTTTCCTCATCACCAATATTGACCCGATCTTCGAACTCGTCGGGACCAGCCTGCCCTACGATGTGTGGCTTGCACTCGAACAGGGCGCGGACCGGAACGCAGTCATCAGTGAAATACAGGCGCTCAACTTTCCGATTATTGAATGGCAAGACCCAACCGTCGAACTCCGTATCGCCCAGGCAGAACCCGCCCGGCGCGGCGTACTCGGTTTTCTGTCAATTGGCTTCGCCGCCGCTATCGTGCTGACGCTTATTGCATCGGTGATACAGAACGTGTCATCGTTTCGGGCGCAGGCATCGCAGTTGGGGGCGCTCCGGGCAATGGGACTGGGGAATTTCACAACCGGACTTTACATGATCCTTGTACAGAGCATCACCGCAACTAGCAGTATCCTCGTCGGCACGGGCGTTGGCGCACTTACCACACTGTTGTTTCTGCCCCTATTGGACTTCAGCGGTGGGTTACCACCGTACCTGGTACGGGTAGCCTGGACTGAAATTATTCTGGTGTATGTGCTGTTTGCCGGAACATTGTTCACGCTGACGCTGTCGCTGACGACGCTCCTCAGCCGCGAACAGATCACAACCGTAGTTAAACTTGGAGAGTAATTCGTGAACCTGAGAATCATGCTGTGGCTTGCATTAGGTTTCGTTACGGCTGCATGTGGTGCTGCTGTCAATCCGACTGGGCAGTCCATCGAACCGACATCAACCCCGATCCCGACTGCACCCGCTGCTGCACGCCCTACATTTACGGTGCAACGCGGCACGGTGCAAAACGTGCAGGAATTTACCGGACGCTGGCTCCCACGTGACCAGGTCGAACTGTCGTTTGAGATCAACGGCACAATTCGCTCGGTCAATGTGGCGCGCGGCGACGTGGTTTCTGCTGGAACGCTGCTGGCAGACTACCAAATTCAGGACCTGGAGGACAATCTCGCCTCGGCGCAGCTTAACCTTGACACTGCCATCCTGCGGTTGCAGTCCGGTGGCAGTGGCAGCGAGCAGGCTGTAACCAACGCCCAGGTTTCGCTGGCAAACTCGCGGTTGAGCCTTGAAAACACGCGCAACAGCGCCCCGTGGACGCAGCTTGAGAACGCGCGCATCAGCCTGGAAAACGCGCAGAACGATCTCGAAAGCGCCGAACGCGACTACAACGAAGCGCTCAGTGCGCCAGACGCATCCAACGCAGCCGATGCCGTGGACAATGCCTATCAGGCATTGCTGCGGGCACAGAACGCCGTCACTACTGCACAGAATAACTACTTCTCTGCCGCGCAGAGCTACAACAGCCACGTTATCAGTGTACAACAGGCAGAGAACAGCGTCATCCAGAACGAGCTTGACCTGCAAAACGCACAGGCGGGTGGCGGCGAGGATTCTGCCGAACTGCTCCAATCGGTGAACTCCGCCCAGTTGAGTGTCGATCAGATTCGCGCCGAAATCGCGCAGTCCTCACTCTACGCGCCGATAGACGGTGTGGTATTAGAGGTCGTGGTGACGCCAGGGGCTGCCGTTTCAGCCTTCACAACCGTCATCACACTGGCAATCCCCGAACCGCAGGAAGCGATTGCTACGCTGGCATTCAACGACATTCAGCAATTGAGTGTGGGGCAGGTGGGGGTGTGCTACCCGCTCAACTTTGAAGATCAGGCAGTACAGTGTGTTATCCGGCAGATTCCGCTCAGCAACCGCGATGCGGACCAGACGGTGCGTGTCGCCGCCACACTGCCGACGGTCCAGCAGGGGCAGGTGATCAACGTCGAGATGCCACTGGAAACCCGCGAAAACGTCCTGTGGCTAACGCCAGAGGCCATCCGCACATTCCAAAATCGCAGCTTCGTCATCGTGCAGACGGCAAACGGCGAACAAATTCAGGATGTACAGCTTGGGCTAGAGACCGATACCCGTGTCGAGATCCTCTCCGGCGTGACAGAAGGCGATGTGGTGATCGGACCATGAGTGAGCCATTTATCATATGCAAGCAGGTTGTGAAGGCTTACACCGTCAGTGATCATGAAATTGTGGCGCTGCGCGGTATCGACTTCCAGATGGCACGCGGCGAGATGGTCGCCATTATCGGTCCGAGTGGCGCTGGCAAAAGCTCGCTGATGAATTTGCTGGGCGGGCTGGATACCCCCACCGCCGGACAGCTCGCCGTCGGCAAGCAAAACCTGCTGGACATGAAACCGGGGTTACTGGCGGATTATCGGCTTAAGCAGGTCGGATTTGTGTGGCAACAGGTGGACCGCAACTTATTCCCACATCGCACCGCCCTGCAAAACGTGATGCTGCCGATGACGTTGGCCCGTGTAGCGCGCTCACACCGCCGGGCGCGTGCGCTAGAGCTACTAGAGGCGGTCGGCATGGCGGAGCGCGTTCACTACAAGCCGACGGAGCTTTCCGGTGGGCAACAGCAGCGTGTAGCCATTGCGGTGGCACTGGCAAATCAGCCACAGCTACTACTCGCCGATGAACCAACGGGCGCGCTCGATAGTGAGACCGCACATCAGGTGATGGACCTGCTGATGTCCTTACGCGAACAGCTCAACCTCACGGTGTTGATGGTGACGCACGACCTCAAGATGGCAAAGTACGCAGACCGCGTACTGACCTTGCGTGACGGCGCACTCGGTCAGGATTTGTCCGATGATGAGCAGGCCGCGTCACAGGTAGAACCGGACGGCAAGCTACAGCTTCCTGATGAGGTGCGTAAACATTTGACGGCAGCAGATCGAATTGCGATTGAAATTCGTCCAGAGGGTGTGCTGATTCGTCCAGAAACGGTTGAGGTCGATGACACCACCGCACTTCTAACGGACATGCTCCCCGCTGATGCCCCGCCACAGGAATCCAAAACAAAACGCGGCTTGTTGACGATGTTCCAGCGCAAACCGAAGACAGAGAGGGGCGCATCATCATGACACCGATTGTATGTGTGGAGGGCGTGCAGCGTTCCTTCGGGACGGGTGACAGTGCGGTGCATGTGCTGCGCGGCGTCGACCTGACGGTCAATCAGGGGGAATTGGTCGCGCTGTACGGTCCATCTGGCAGTGGGAAAACCACGCTGCTCAATCTTATTGGCGCGCTAGACCAGCCAACAGGCGGGGGCATCACGATTGGGAATCATCACATAACAGCGTTATCCGATGCACGTCGGGCAAAATTTCGCCGACAGAACATCGCGTTCATCTTCCAGAACTATACCCTCATGCCAACCTATACCGCTGCCGAGAATATCGACCTTGGTCTGCGCCTGTTGCTCCCGCGCGTCGGACTACGAGAGCGCCGCCGTCGTATGTCCACCACGCTAGAGGCAATGGGGTTGAGCGCCTGGGCGGATCACCTACCGGATCAACTCAGTGGTGGGCAACGTCAGCGTGTGGCAATTGCCCGTGCGTTGGCACTACAGGTGCCGCTCGTCCTGGCAGACGAACCCACGAGCGGTCTTGACACCAAAACGGCACGGCGGGTTCTGGCATTGTTTCGGGGTATCGCTCAATCACAGGGGACTGCTTTCGTTATTGTCTCGCACGACCCGAACGTGGAGGGCTTTGTCCACTATATTTATGATCTGCATCTGGGGCAGCTTCAACATCGCACTGTCCCACAACATCACGAGGAACCACAATGATTAGAATGCTTGCCTACGGGCGGCTCGTACTCTCTATGACGAGCTTTGTCGTTCTGGTTGGTTTTGTCGCTTTCCTGATGGGATACGCGCAGACAGCTCAGGAGTTAACACCAACGCCAATTGCTGAAGCAACTGACGAAACGCTGCCCACCGTAGTGCGAACGGCCACGCACACACCAACGGTCATAGCATCTGCCACGCGCCCGCTGCTTCCGCCGCCAACATTCGAGCCGCCGACGAGTACCCCGCCGCCAAGCGAGACACCCGTTCCCACTGCAACCGCAACCTTTCTGATCGCTGTTGATATTCCCGGCTTAAATGGTGCAGAAACCGCAACACCGACATCCACACCCGGTTGTGAGGTCCATCCCGATTGGCAACTTACCTATGAGGTTCAACTGAACGATGCACTGGCAAGCATCGCTGCCCGTTACGACCTGTACACGGACGACCTCGCTCAGGGGAACTGCATTACTGATCCGAACATCATTGCCGTTGGGCAGGTGCTTCGCGTCCCCGGCAGCATGCATCCGTTTGAAGCACAGTACGATTGTAGTTGGGAGGTATTGACTCCCATACAGAACGCATTTGATGTGCCAGATCAGGGAACCCTCACATTCAACTGGATCGGTCCTGATGCCTATCGCAACATGATTCGCCTATATGGACCGGATGGCACGGTCTATGAGTGGGTGATTGACCTACGACAGAATCACACCGTAGAAATCGAGGATATTCCGCTTGGTGGGCGCTACACATGGCACGTTTATCCGCTGGATGAGTTCTTCCAACAGATACCATGTCCGGAGGGTGGTCCCTGGGTGTTCAACAAAGATCAGCTTCCCTATTCGACTCCTACACCGACGACATCACCTGACGACGATTAGCGATTACTGACTTGGGAAGAACCGTCAGGCAAATGATGAGTATTGATTTCAAGAAGTAATGGAATTTCATAGAGTTGTTGTGGCTAAGTGATTCTAAATCAAGAAAACCACTCAGTTTCATTCAGGAAAGATGTCTTCTGTGAGCCAAAACGGTCATATGTGTAGCAAAAACACCCCGTTTGGGTATGATTATCCTTACCCGTATCCTTCAGGAAAGGTGAGATCATGCCCGAACAGCCCCACGATAGCCTGCGCGCCTGGATGACACACTATCTGCAGATGGCGGTGCAGGGCGTCCGCTCAGAAACCGTCACCCGCAAAATACAGTTGCATCTCGACCGCTTTCAGTCCTTCTTTGAGACACGCTACGGTCAGGAACACATCTCCTCGTGGGTTCAGCGAGACGTGGTAGCCTGGCAGCAACATCTGCTCGATCAAGGATTAGCCCCGGCGACAGTCAATAACCACATGGCCTCGCTGTCGGCGTTCAGCACATGGGTCACCTCACAAGCGCCAGACCGCTTTGCGATGGGCGATCCGACAAAAGGGGTTGGCGAACTCGCGTTACCGCCACTTGAGCCGCGAACGCTGGACGAACACCAGGTGGCCTCGCTGAAAAACCTGTGTGATCGCTTGCTACCGTTCTACCAGGTCAAAGGACGACGACGGCGCAAAACGGGTGAGGTGATTCCGCTCCGCGCCAGAGCACGTCCCTGGCGCGACCGCGCGATGGTGTTTCTGTTCCTCTCGACTGGCATACGCCGCGAGGAGCTGGTGAACCTGAACCTGAAACAACTCGAACCCAACACACCGACGGCGCTGCGTGAGGCGCGGCGAGCGCGTATTCACGATGTGGTCGGGAAGGGCAAAACCCAGCGCGATGTGTTTGTCTCACTGGATGCCCGCTGTGCGTTGGCTGACTATCTCGAGAGAGAGCACACGACTGATGTGACCGACACGGATGCTGA
>CAWUJQ010000151.1:0-9990 GCA_963922445.1 uncultured bacterium | reverse complement strand
CAGCAACGACAGCATACGACGGGCCGCCGACGCAGCCCTGCGGGCGGCACCTTATCTTACTGAGTGAGTCGGGCCAGTTGTCCGGCTTTGATCGAGGGGTTGTCTTTACAGATGAATATCGCATTAAACGTAGGCTTTATCCTGGTTGGGTTACTGGGATTATTTTACGGCGGCAACTGGTTGGTGGACGGTGCGTCGCGCATTGCGCGGGCGCTGGGCGTCCCGGCGCTGATTGTTGGCCTGACGGTCGTCTCATTTGGCACGTCCGCCCCGGAGTTGATGGTGAGCATTAGCGCGGCCCTGCGCGGTTCCAGCGGCATTGCCCTGGGCAACGTTGTTGGCTCCAACATTGCCAACGTTGGTCTCATCCTGGGCATGACGGGCATTATCACCCCCATTGCTGTGAAGGTCACCCTGGTTCGGCGCGAAATCCCCATCATGATTGGCATCACTGCGTTAGGCTACCTGCTGTTCGTGGGCGACAATCAAATTGGCCTAGTTGACGGAGCCATCCTGCTCACGGGCTTTGTTGCCTTCAACCTGTTGATGATCTACCTCACGGCCAGCCGCTCTGACGAGCAACGGGCCGCCGATAACGCCAGCATGGGCGACGGGGATGAAGAGACGAACATGGCCCTGGAGTGGGGGCGGCTGTTGGCCGGTATCGTCGTGTTGTTGATTGGGGCAGAGTTCACGGTGCGTGGGGCTACTGCGATTGCGGAAACGTTCGGTGTGCCGGAGGTGGTGATTGGCTTAACGTTGGTGGCGTTTGGTACCTCGCTGCCAGAACTAGCCGCTTCGATGATTGCTGCCTTTCGCGGTCAGGCCGATATTGCCGTTGGCAACGTGATTGGCTCCAACATCGCCAACTTGCTGCTTATCCTCGGGTTGACGAGCATCATTAGCCCGATCCCCATCAGTGAGCCGGGCAGCTTTTCGCCGTACATACGCGGCATGGTGTCCTTCGACTATCCGCTGATGTTTGCGTTTGCGCTGTTGATGCTGCCGTTTGCGTTGGATCGCATCTTAAACCGCGTGGAGGCGGGGTTCTTCTTGGCGGTGTACGCGTCGTTTATAATGGCGTCGTTTTTACTGGGTTAATGCTGGGGCGGCTGTGAGGGGTTTGGCGGGCCAAACCCGACGCTTAGCCGGAAAAGTAGATCAATACAGACGGTATCAGCACCAGTGTGAACATAAAGACGGCGCTGCCGATGACAAATAATGCGCGGAATTGTTGTTGGCTAAAGTGCATGATATTTCCCTTCGTAAATCCTATAGTACCAGACTACGGTACCCCTCCTGCCGCTGCATGACGTAGCCCCTGCGGATAATCTACGCCTTGGCAACACTCCCCAAGTAAAGCGGGATTTTACACACTTTTCACAAATCTGCAACAACTTGGTGACGCCTTTCATGGTCGGCTTATGTGCCAGCGCTTGCGCAACTTTAACGTTGCGTGTTGCCAACTTGTCCTATTAATGAAAGGCGTAGCACACCCCACTAGCAATCCAACCCAACCCACACAACACTCCCATACCCAGGGAAAGGAAACCCGTCATAGACACCATCAAGGGATGGATTCTCTACCGAGAATCCCGCAGTGAACTGAAGCCAGAAAGCTACGAGATGCACCGCTTTTTGGAAGCGGCGGCAGCGCGTGGCATTGAACTGGAAATTTTGCGCCTGGAACAACTCGACCTGATCGTAACGCGTGACGACCGCAAGAGTATTCGGCTCAATGGCGAGGTGACGGCGCTGCCTGACTTTATTATTCCGCGCCAGGGTGCCGTTACCCCGTATTTCTCGCTGGCGGTTATCCGTCACCTGGAGCGGCTGGGGGTTGTGGTGGTCAATCGCGCCGAAGCCATCGAAATTGTGAAGGACTAGCTGTACACCCAGCAGATTATGGCCGCCAGCAACCTGCCCGTGCCCAAAACGATGCTGGTTAAGTTCCCGATTGATATAGAACTGGTCGAAAAGCAGCTTGGCTTCCCCGTTGTGATTAAGACCATCAGCGGGTCTAAGGGTAGCGGCGTGTATCTGTCAGAGTCGGCCAAGAACTTTGAAGACCTGATGACGTTGATTGAATCGACCAAGAGCGGGGCCAACATCATCTTGCAAGAGTTTATTTCCGACAGCCGAGGCCGTGACCTGCGCGTGCTGATGGTTGGCGGGCGGGCGGTGGCGTGTATGCAGCGCGTGGCTACTGACGGCAGCTTTAAGGCCAACATTAGCCGGGGCGGTGATGCCCAACCGTACCCCATCTCGCCGGAACTGGAACTGCTGGCCATCGAAGCGACGCGCAAAACGGGCCTGGACATTGCCGGGGTGGATTTGCTGTTCGACAAAGACCACTTCAAGGTGTGCGAGATCAACTCGTCGCCGGGGTTCAAGGGCATCGAACGCGCTTACCCCGATATGAATGTGGCTGACATCATCCTGCAATATGTGGAAATGCGGCTGGGCATCTTCCGCCCGTTGATGAATGCTGCGGGCGACGAGCCAGAGCTGCATACCGCAGAGGCCGCCGACTAACGGCTTCGGCGGCCAAAGCCACGCGCGGCCAACACAAGGTCAGGCCGGGGCATTCGCGCTAGGATGCCTCGGCTTTTTCTTTTTCTTCTAGTGCTGCTGCCTGACACGCAAACACTTCCTCGCAGTGTTCTTCTGACCATTTGCCTAGCACCATAATCGGCTCAACCAGGGTATGGCCCAACTCCGTCAGGCTGTATTCCACTTTGGGCGGCACCTCCGCATAGACTGTGCGCTGCACAATGCCGCTGTCTTCCAGGCGGCGCAGGGTTTCAGTTAGCACCTTTTGCGATACGTCCCCCACGCTGCGCTTGAGTTGGCCGTTACGCAGGGTGCCTTTGGCCAGGTGCATGATGATGAACATCACCCACTTGTTAGCCAGGATTTCCAATGCCTGCCGTGACGGACACTGCGGGTTGAGGATGTCTGCCGGGTACTGCAATCGTTTGGGTTCCAGCATGGGTGGTTACCTCCGGGTAACTATATTACGGCAACGTGCGCGTTGAACCTGTGAGCATACTTTCTTAGACTCATTCTATCGTTAAATCACACTTTAGGAGAGATTATATGCTTTCGCGTCGTAATTTACTCAAGGGTCTGGGTGCTGCATCTGTGGTGGCCGCAGGCAGCCGTTTTGTCCCCACTGCGGGTGTGGCCCGCGCTCAAATGGCCGAAACCATCGGGGATGTGTTTGTCATTCGCCGTGGCCCGGTGACGATTCACAGCTACATCGCCCCGGACGCATCTTTTCAGGTGACAGCCCACATCATTGAAACGGCCAACAGCCTTGTCATCGTGGATACGCAGATTGCCCAGACGTTTGTGGCTGAATTTCGTGCCTATGCTGACAGCCTGGGTAAGCCGATTGAGCGCGTCATCCTCAGCCACGAGCATCCCGACCACTGGGGCGGCGGCAGCCAGTTCGCCGACGTGCCGTTTGTCGCAACGGCTGCGACTTCCGAAACCTTGGCTGCAACGGCTGAGGCCGCGTTAGAAGAACTGTCGAACTTATTCGGCGACGAAGCCCCGACCGAAGTCAATATTCCGGAAGCTGCCATTGAGGTGGGTGAGGAAGTCATTGATGGGGTGACGTTCCAGTTCAGCACTGAGGAAAACGCTGAGGCCGCCGAACACCTGCTGGTGAAAGTGCCGGAGGCGCGGGTACTTATTGTGCAAGACCTGGTTTACAGCAATGCCCACTTCTTCCCCGGCATAGATCGCTCTAACTGGATTAGCATTCTGGAAGGGCTGCGCACCACCGAGGACGCCGACCTGCTGCTGCCCGGTCATGGCTACCCGGCGACGTTTGGCACGCTGGACGTTGCCATTGACTACCTGACGATGGCTAACGAATTGGCCGCCAACGCTGAAACCGCCGACGACATCATCGCTGGCCTAACGGAAGCCTACCCGACGTTCGGCGTACAGGGTCTATTGACCTTCTGGCCATTATTCTTCCAGGCTTAGGTAAACCGAACGTCGAAGACTGCTGCATCGTCTTCGATGAATCGCAGCAGGCGCTCACCCTCTTCTGTGAGCGCCTGTTGTTGATTTGACGTGAGCGCCACAAACGGCGTGATATTCAATACCGCGTCCGCCTTGTTGCGCTTGATCTTCCACACCCCCGCCACAAACCCGTCAATCAGTATTGTTGCGCTCACCCGCCCTGCCGATAGGAACACTTTGCTGTAGCTTTCATTAGATATAACGCGGGTGCGGTCTTTGTGCGAGATGATGAGATTGTCGTATTCTGGCATGAACAGCGGTGGGGCCGGTGTGTCTGGGTCAGGCAGGGGCGCGTCCGGCAAGTCGAATAGCTCGGTGCCACTTTCATCCCGGAACACGCGCAGCTCGTCTCTGTAGGCTTCCACCGCCTTTTTCATCCTGGTGAGTCCCGTCCAAAACTGGAAGTCCATCACACTGGCAGGGCCAAACGCGGCTAAATACCGTCGCAGAATATATCCCAGGTCGGGCGGGGCTACCGGGCCGACGACGGCTTCTGCCAGGGTGTAGGATGGGGTGCCGCTGCGCCATGTGCCACTTGGCGGCACTTGCACCAACGGCAGGTTGTTGCGCACGGCATAGGCCATCGCGTCGCCGTCGGCTGCTGGCTCTATTTCGAGCAGCCGCGCTTTGAGTTCACCTGTGGTGCGTGGGGCTTCTGCTAAAAAAGGCCGTGCCGCCGCAACCAGTTTGTCGATGTCCAGGCTGCGGGTACCCTTGCCATAAAACGAGCGCAGTGCCCGGTCGAGCGCGGGTTGTAATACCGCCCGCAGGCGGCGGTGATCGTCCGCCGTAACGAGGTGCAGCGTTGAGCGCATCATGGCGGCGCGCACCACCTTGCCGTCTTGCATGAGTTGGGTCAGGTCGTCGCGCTCAAACGTCGCCAGCCGCGTCCATAGGCCAATGTAAGGTGGATTGGGCACCTGGGCTTGTAACCCTGCAAGCCGCTCAATTGCTTCAATTGGCTTTATAGCCGTGCGTTGGAAAAGCATTTGCCTGGCCAATAATGCCCGGTTCAGGTCGCGTTGGGTGAGGGTTCGGGGTGCCATATACGCCTGTAAGCTCCTCAGATTGCAGAAAATATACGTTCTTTACACAGTCTTGGTTTGAGTTCGCACCACAATTGTGCAAAAATAGTCGTGTCAAGTCATTAAAATGCACACTAATCAGAGATGCAACCTATGCCAAAATCCATGATCCGCTCTCTGCTCATCATACCTGTACTGATAGCTACATTAGCAGTGACGGCTCCACTTTACGCCCAAACACCCGAAGAAATTCCGGTACTCATTGACGTAACACCCGATGACGGCACGACCGGCATCGACCCAAACACGAACTTCACCCTCACGTTTGACTCGGATGTATCGGTCAACGAGGGGGATATTGTGATTATCAGGGTGAGCGATGGCACCGAAATTGAGCGCATCCCGGTCACATCGACACAGGTGTCGATTGACGGGCCTGTCGCCACGATTGACCCGGTAACCCTGCTCAACTTCAGCGAAAGCTACCGCGTTGAGTTCCCAGAAAACGCTTTTGTAGTCGCCACCCCGCTGGTTATCCTGTCAACAAACCCCGAAGCGGGCAGCATCAACCTGGCCCTAGATGACACCATTCGCGTTGAATTTAGCCGCCGCGCAAACATCCCAGACGGGGCTATCCGATTCGCATGTGGGCCGTCGCTTTCTGCCAGTGACACAACGGATGTTGAATTAAGCCCCAAGCTACCGCTGGTCAATGTGGCCAACGTAGAGCTAACCCCCGACGCAGGCATGTTGCCTGCGGGCGCTCGCTGCCGCCTACACGTAGACTCAAGCCTGATTACGGCATTCGACAACGGTGCCCCGTTAGATGACCAGGGCCAGGCCAACAACTCTGGCGTGATCTTTTATAACACAGAGACCAAGCCCGACGCCGCAGACGACGACTACCCGGAAGTCCTAATCGGCAACCTGGATATTGATTCTTCCCTTATTGAATTTTCCGTCTTTGACAACGACGCAGAGTCCATCTTGGAGGTGGACATCACGGCGGATAGCTCCACGGTGTGCGGCGGCGCGCTGAACTTCAATACCAACACCGGGCGCTTCACCTACAGCCCGCCGGTTGGGTATGAAGGCATGGACACATTTACCTACACCGTGACGACGACTGGCCCCAACAGCCGGGGCAGTACGGGCACCGGCACGGTCACGTTCGACATTGGTGATGTGGTGTGGTTCGTAGACAACACCGCTAACGGCAGCAACAACGGCACGCTCAGCGACCCGTATCAGTCGCTGGCCGACCTTGATGCGATCAACAAATTCAGCCAGGAAGTCACCCTTACGGGTGTGCCCAATTGCCCAGGCAACGGGGTTGAGTCGATTACGCCGGACGCAGGCGACTCGATTTTCCTTTTCGGCACCAATACCGACTATCAAGGGCCGCTGCTGCTTCGCAATGAGCAGACGGCTATCGGCCAGGGCAGTGACGATGGCAACATCGGTATGTTGGCAGATCGCGCTAGCGGGTTGACCCCGGCTGAAAGCGTCGTCTCCATGCCACAGATGGGCGGCACAGCGCCAACGATTACCGCTGCTGGTACCGTCATCCCGCTGCGGAAGCGTACCGGGATTATTGGCGTTGATGTGCGCATTGACGACGTGCTGGATGTGGGCATCATAGGTGATGATTTTGGTAATGTTTACTTCAGCGATGTCAACATTGGCAACGATACGCTGCAAGCCGCTCAGGGCCGAATATTGGATTTGCGCAATTCCGAAATCCGGGATGGGTCTAACCTGGGGAACCTGCAAACGAGTCTTATCCAAGCCTCGGCTGACGCCGTTTTCCTTTCGAGAATGTCTGGTGAGTTGTCTGTCGTGAGTACGACTGTCACGTCATCTACGCTCGACTCCGACGCCATTCAAGTGACGTTCTCGTCTGGTGACAAGGACGATTTCTTCAACTTTGGTGATTTGACGATCAACCTGACGGGCGAAAGCAGCCGCGCCATCTATGCTGAGGAAAACAACGACGTCACCGTTGGCAGCACCAACGTCGGGGACACCGAAATCCGTGTGGCGGACGGCACGGCGCTGCAAAGCATCAACACCGACCTTGACCTCAACGTGGATGTGGTGGAAACGCAAGGCAGCGACTCTGATGGCATTGGTATGTTCCAATCGGGCGGTCGCCTGCAATTTGGTGAAACCATCATTGGCACCACTACCCCACCCGCCGAAGACGGTATTCAAATCCTGAATGCGGACGACGACAGCGCCGAAGATGAAGAACAGGCGCAAAGTGCTGACGTTGACGGCGACTTCGACTTTGGTGATGTGACCATCTCGGTTGCAGCCGAAGGTGCGGTTGGCGTGCGGGTCGGCAACAGCGCATCCAAGAAGACCATCATTAGCGGGGGGACCGTGAGCAGTGACGGTGGCTCTGCCATTAGTGTGATGGACAGCGGAGCAGAAATGACCTTCGAGACGCTGACATCTGCTAACAGCAACGGCGACGGTGTGCTGCTTACGGGTTTGTCTGGCTTTGTGAATGTGACGGGTCTCACCGACATCGACAACGCGGGTACCAACGGCATCCGGCTGTTTAACCTGTATGTGTTCGACGCCTTGATTGACTTTGGCGATGTGGATGTGGACGGCACGATTAACGGTGACGGCATCAATGTTGAAAACGTCTTCGGGCCGAACGTGACGATGGGTAACGTCACTGTGGACGGCTCGTCTGACGACGGCATTCAGGTTGCCAACCTGACGGCGGGCAGTGTGAAGATGGGCGATACCACGATTGGCGCGACCACCTCACCGGGCACTGAAGGGGTAGACATCAGCCTGGTGATTGGCAATGTTGAGTTCAACTCACTGGATGTGACCACCGACAACGGTACGGCTTTCGTCGGGTTCAACAACCGCTTCGGTAACTTGATTATCCAAAATGGCACGGGTTCGCTTAACGCCACCAACGGCGGCTGTGTAGACATCAACAACCCGGGTGGCGGCGTCACTGCTATTAGCCTCATTTTCGATAGCTGCATCACCACAGACGCACCCGTTCACGGCATCCGCGTGGAAGACACCAACGGCGGTCAGTTTGTCATCAACCAGCAAACCCGGTTGGACATGGCACCTAATAGCTTAGAATCGCTGTTGATTGGTGACATGCAAACGCAATTGGTGGACATCAGCGCGGGTGACAACCTCACCATTACCGACCGGGCGCGCACAGGCATCCTGATTCGCAACTTTGGCGGTACGAGTGGCTTCTTCGGCACCTACCGTGACACGAATAGCCTTAACGTTGGTGGTGGGTATGGTTTGCGGATTGAAAACTCCACCGCGCCCGTCACGTTCGACAGCACCTTCATCTCCAATACGCAAACGCTCAGCCCAGAACAGCGTACCGATAACCTATCCTTTGGTTTCCCGGTCACAGACGGTGACGGGGACGGCATCTTCATCACGGAAAACGCGGGGCTGGTGACGATCAACGGTGGCCGCATTGAAAATACCGACGGTGACGGGATTGACCATCGCAACAGCAACGGCATGGTATTGAACAACCTGGTCATTACGGATACGAAAGCCAACGGCATCCGTATGTACCGCCCGTTGACCGACACGACCACGATTAACAACCTTCGCGTCATTGCCGGGGCCAACTTCTTTACCGGGTTCTTGCTTCAGCAAAACCGTGATACGAATGCCGTTGTCAACGTGAACAACCCCTACGTGGGCAACAACGGCAGTGCAGAGAAGGGCATCTGGGTTCAAACCTACTCCGGTGGTGGTACCACGACGTTTAACGTCGCCGGCAGTGTTGACCCGCGTCCGGGGTCTGGCAATCAAGAGGCGTGTGACTTCCGTAAGTTCGACGACCATTCCCTGGTATATGAAGCTGGTGCAGACTCGTTCTCATCGGGCACAAGCAGCACGCTTATCGGTACAGTCACGCAATGCCGCATCCGATCCTCAGTTAGCATTGGTGGGGCTGGTGGTGATAACAACAACCACACCCTGGATATGGTGTTCAATACGAACTACCTTGATGATGAGCCGTTAGTGGTTGACGGCAATAGCGGCCTGACGATGCGCGGCGCATTCCAGGCAAACAACATCGACAACAACGTCAACACCGAGACGGCGATGAACTTCGACTTCAGCGGTAATGTCACCATCAACACAACAGTGACGGCCAATGACATCGCCAGCGCGGGTGACACGGGCTTCAACTACGAGCTGAATGGCGGCACCGCGTGCCTCAATGTGACCGGGAACACGGTCACCCAGGCAGGCAGCAATGACTTCCGCGCAGCCGAAAACAGCGGCACCCTGACGCTGCAAGGCCCAGGCACCGCCGTCGTCACGCCAAATGACCTCACTGTGGGCCTGACCAACGCAGCCCTCGGCTCAGGCAATGCAGAGGTCGTCGGCTCACCGACGTTCAACGACGACACAAGTTGTACGCTGCCGACTAACCTACCCTAGCAGCATCTTCGCAAATTACCGGGTGGCCTACCAACTAACGTGGGCCACCCACTATCACAAGCAGCGCGGCAGCAACACCGCCGCTTAAACGACGCACCACTACCTAAAGCGCAAGTTCAACACCCATCAACTGAGCCGCGCTGTCGTCCTAACGCAATTGGGAACGATGGCGCGGTTTTTTGCGTCTGAGTGAGTGAATGGACAATAAGCTAAGGGTGTTGAGTATGACTAAGCGTGTTATAGCCGGATTGATCCTGTTAACGACGCTGCTGCTGTTCGGCCTGGCCGCCGAGGCGCAGGCCGTTCCTACAATCGAATCGTTCACGGTTGACCGCGCCGTTTCGCCCACTGCGGTTGAGCGCGGCACCGAAACCGCCGATTTTAGCTGGCAAGCGACGGGGCTGCGTCCCGGTGACCGGATGGCAATGCACGCGCTTGTGGCCGGGGAGTGGATGCTTATCGG
>CAWUJQ010000150.1:0-10062 GCA_963922445.1 uncultured bacterium | reverse complement strand
ACGTGGTGGAACATATCCTGGAACGCCTCCCAGCCCGTGAGGTGCGCCACCAGCGATGAAACCGAGCCGATGTTGTTTTTCACAATGAATACACTAATCTGGCCATCGTCCGGGTCAATGCCGTGTTGAAGCTTCACGTTGAACGAGCCGATGTTGTTGAGGTTGGCCATCATGCAGGCGACCCCCTCATACTGAAAGGGTTCGCCATCAACAGTGACGTTAAAGACGATGTTTTGGGTTTGGGTCATGGCTGTGGCAATGCCATACAGGTAAGCCAGCGCGCCAAACTGCCGCTTCAGGTCGCGGTCTTGCACACCGATGATTTGCATCGACTCACCGATGTCCACACGCAGCAAAAACACGCGGTCACCGATCTTGCCCAGGTCAATCTGACGGAGTTCGCCGCTGCCCTGGGCAATCTGTTGCGCAGCTGTGTACAAATCAGTCGGGACGTTAAGCGCGCCAGCCGCACCATTGCCCGTGCCACCCATCAGGACGGCCAGCGGGACGCCTGTCGTGTGCAGGCCGTTGACGATGTCGCTTATCGTACCGTCACCGCCATAGGCCACGACGAGGTCAGCCCCTGCATCGCAGGCTTCACGGGCCAGACGGGCACCGTCGCCTGCTTCGTGGGTAATGCGGATGTCCCAATCCACGTCATGCTCACGGAAGGCGCGGTTCAGGGTGGCCAGGACGGTATCGCCCTGACCAGCGGCGGGATTTGCGATCACCCGCACTTTTGAAAACATCGGCGGGGGACTTGATGCTTCTTCAGTGGGGTGTTGAGATGTATAAGATGAGTTCATATTAGCCTCTACGTTTAATGGCGTGTTGCATCAATGATAACCGCTGCGGACGGCTTCCCAGGCGAGTCGGTGCGCTTCGATTTCACGTTGCTCGTCCGGCTCATTTGCGTGTTGTGCCCAGGCGATATTGAACGCCTCAAGGTATTTGGCCAGGGCTACTTCGCGCAGGGACAGGCGGATGTTTTCGGGCAGGTCATCAACGGTATGATAGCCTTCTTTGGGAATATTGCTCATGTTAGCAGGTCTTTCGATGTAACGTTTATACAACCCTCTATTCTAAATAGAAATACGGCGGATGGGTACGTCCTGATGACCTATTCTGGTAAGAGTTTAGAAAATAAAAGTGTATAAAATGTGTAACACGACGTAAGGAGATTGTTGGGAACACTCTACGGCGAAAGCAATCTCCCTTATAATGCAGCCTAGAATGTCTGTATACGAAAACAAAGGGACTTTT
The DNA here is from genome assembly GCA_963922445.1 of uncultured bacterium. GTDB lineage: Bacteria > Chloroflexota > Anaerolineae > Aggregatilineales > Phototrophicaceae > DAOTTY01. The sequence goes on along the minus strand of CAWUJQ010000150.1, from coordinate 8,799 downwards.
CGTTATGGAACGTAGACGTAAACGTTACCGCGAACGAACGCGGATGATAATTTTAACACTTTTCACCGTAGCTGCCGCTGTTCTGATGGCCGGCTGCGGTGCAACTGCCGACCAGGGTGCCCTGCCGACTGTATTTGTGGCCCCTACAGAACAAGCGGCTGCCACCGAGGTAGCGGACGCATCTGTTGATGACACGGTTGAAACAGACGCCGAGGTGGTGACCGACGAAACGTCGGATGTGCCAGCCGAGGTCGTTGCTGCCGAGCCTGACGTGGAAGCAGAAGCGGTCACCCAGGCAAACGCATCAACCCAAGCCGAGGCTGCTGACGTACCGGAGATTGCTCCAGAAACGTCTGTACCCACTGATGTGGCTACTGACCGGGTTGTGATCCAATTCGATGCCTCCACAACAGAGGAAGACCAACAGGCCGCGATTGACGCTGTGGGCGGTGAGGTGCTGGACAGCATTGTTGCCCTCAACACAGTGGTGTTACAGGCTCCGGTCGAAAACATCAACAACGTGGCCGCTTTAGACGGGGTGGCCGTCAGCCATGTAGACAGCACCGTGACCAACAGCGCTGCGACCGACGGCGCGACCGAGATGGCCAGCATCGTGGCAGAACCGGACTACATGGTAAGCGCCCAGGCGGACATTTCTCCCGCAGACACTTACTACAACCAGCAGTGGAACCTGAGCGCAGTCGGTGTAACTGGCTACTGGCAAAACCTGCCCGACAATGCGGATACGGTTACGATAGCCATCATCGACAGTGGTATCTGCGCCGATCATCCTGAACTGGCAGGCCGCATCACAGACGGTTATGACTTTATAGACGACGACACCAACCCGCAGGACGCAAGCGGGCACGGCTGCGCTATGGCCGGAATCATGGCGGCCAACATCGACAGCACGGGCATCGCGGGGCTGGCACCCAACGTGCAAATTATGCCGCTGCGGGTGCTGGATGCTAACAATTTAGGGACTTATTCAGACGTTGCTGCCGCCATTGTGTGGGCAACGGATAACGGCGCTGATGTGATAAACCTGTCACTGGCCGGGTCGTATCCCTCCACGTTGATGGAAGATGCGATTGCCTATGCTGCTGATGCCAACGTGCGCATGGTGGCGGCTGCCGGTAACATAGGGCTAGAAACGAGCTACTACCCAGCGGCTTATGCCGATGTGGTCTCCGTAGGTGCTGTGGATGCCGCGTTCGAGGTGAGCAGCTTTAGCAACTACGGTGACAGCATTGACTACTACGCACCGGGTGAAGGCATCTGGACGACGTACAACAGTGCCTACGCCAAGGTTGGCGGCACCAGCGCTGCTGCTGCGCATGTCGCCGCGCTAGACGGTATGCTCATCGCCCAGGGTGATACGCTGAGCGTGAATGACCCGATGGGGCTGCTGCAAACCGGTGACGATCCAGTTGAGCAGGAAGCGGAAGCACCCCCGGCTGTTGAGGTCACCGAAGAACCGAATAACCTTGCACTCGAAGAAGAGGAAGAAGAACTCGTCGAAGCGCAGGCAACCGACTTGCTGACAGAAGTCCCCGACGTGACCGTTGACCCCTATACAGGTATCGTCAACATCGAAATTAACGGCTCCTCGGCGTGTACCGGTGCGTTGATTTCGCAGCGCCACGTCTTGACGGCAGCAAGCTGCCTTGTGCCGCGTAATGGCGATGGGGTATTCAATACCAATCAAGTCATCACGGTAATCCCGAATCGCCGCGAAAGCACGGACGATACGCCGCAGCCATTTGGTGAATTCACAGTTGGCACAGACGTTGCAACTGGCCCGTCCGACACGGACGCTGATATTTTCATCTCGCCAAATTGGAACCCAGGCACAAACAACCAAGACCCCGGTGACGACTACGCGGTACTTAGGTTAGATGCTGCCGTACCTGCTTCAATCGTCAATTTCGATTTTTCGTTCCGCAACCGAAATGCCATTTACGACGGCACAACCGAGTTCGAACTGGTGGGTTATGGTAGAACCCCATTTGACGGCACCCGGCAGGTATTCCAAGACCCCAGCTCCACAGACACCCGCCTTGGTGTAAATGAGACGGGCGTCACCTTTGACTTCACCGACTTTCCAGATCAACAAATTGTCTACCGCATTCAGGCGGCTGCCGGTCAACAAGGTTCCCCAATATTTTACAGTGATGGCGGCCTCTTCGTCCTGGTTGGCCTGCACAGTGTAAGTGACTTTGACACCTACCAAACATTTGACTACAGCGCAGGTGCGCGCATCACGAACGCGCTGCGCGATCAACTCGATTCCTGGAGTATTACCCATACCCAGGATGGGGTAGTCCAGAACCCAGATACCACCTTCGCGGTTGAATTCGTTTCGGGTGGCAGCGGTGGTGTAGCTGACCTGCAAAACAAGATCACCGATGCAAATACACGCTTTTCGAACAATGGCCAGTCAACCACGCTGTACCTAACGCCAGACGAGCTGAACGCCATTGACTACGACTTTGGTGATGATGACGTTAGCGGTAACAACGCACTGCCCCAAATTGCCGCTCCCATTACCATTATTGGTCGTGGGTCGGTCCTTCAGTTTACAGGTACCGAGACGGTACGCTTTGCGCAGGTAAACACGGGGGCCAGCTTGACGCTGTCCGACGTTACGATTTCAGACTTTGACGCCGGGACAGCCGACGGCGGTATTTTCCGTACCCTGGGCACGGCGGAATTGAACATCTCCGAAAGCACCTTCACGGGCAACGAGGCGCGAGACGGTGGTGCCATTGCAATTACAAACTCCAACGGCACGGCCAGCATCGTCAACTCGCGTTTTGCCAGCAACACGGCAGACCGCAACGGTGGTGCGATTTTCAATGTAGGTACCTTGACCATCACCAACAGTGACCTGGCGGCTGCCCCCGTTGGTACGGCTGCCTTTGCATCCAACACGGCCAGTGGCTCTGGTGATGCTGAAGGCGCTAAGGGCGGTGCCATCTACAACACGAACTCCGGTACTTTAACCATTACCGGAACCGCATTCCACAGCAACTCAGCGGGTGCAACGGCCACGGTCGGGCGCGGCGGTGCCATTGCCAATGACAGTTCTGCTACGCTGACGGGCGAGGCGGTGTACTTTTACAGCAACAACACCTCCGCTTTTGGCGGCGGTGTGTACCATACATCAAGTACCCAGGCCAACCTGACGACGACAGAGTTTGCGGATAACACGGTTGGCCCACAAAGCCAGAACAGTGGGGCGGGTGTGCCCCCGATTGGCACGGGTGCGGCCCTTTACACCGACGGCCCGACGGACATGACAGACACCTTCATCCTGGACAATATTAGCTTTCGTGTGAGTGTGGAGGCCGCCGTCAATGCAGATGGCTCCTTTACCGATGGTAGCGCGGTCTACATTGGTGACGACTTCACCCTGAACAAGAACTTGTACCCAGCAAACCTGGTACAGCGCAACGAAATCTTCTACGACGGTGACCTGGACGGCGACCCGAACAATGCGGACGTCGCTGGCTTTGGTGCTGCCTTTTACGTGTCTGAGGACTTTAGCAGTGGCAGTGATACCGTTAACATCACCGACACCTGTATCGATAGTAACTCCTCATTCCAGGCACGCGGCATTTTTGTTGACCCAGACCTGAGCGGTTCACCAACCGTTACAGCCCAGGGGAACTGGTGGGGGTCAGACCTTGGGCCAACCGTCTACGACTTCAGCGGCGTAGAAGTGGATATTACCAATGCAGCGGGCGGTGATGGTGTTACCAACGAAGTGGACGCCAGCAACCCTATTACTGAGCTGACGGGTGGCCTGGAGTTCTTCTGCTCGACCAGTGACGACAAGCCTGCCACCAATGACGCGATCATCTATGCGCAAACGCTGGCCCTGCTTGAAGACAATGCAAATGTCGCTACGAATAACGCTACCACCAATGAAGACCGTGACCCGATCCCAACCAGCGCTGGGGCGAGCAACTGTACGGGGCAGCGCTTGCTGACCGTGTGGTATACCTATACGCCAGAACTCGACTATGCGCTCAATCTGAATCTTGTGTCCGTCACGGGCAATGTGAACCCGGTGTTATCCGTCTTCACGGTAGATGACATCGGCGCGGAAGACCCGAACTTCACGCAGGTGATATGTAACCAAGCCAGTGGTGATGACCAAACGGCACAGGTGAATTTTGATGTGACAAGCGGTCAAACCTACTACATCATGGCGGCAGATTTCTCCGGTGCGGGCTTCGACGGGACGCTGTCAGCAAGTGTGCAGCCAGTGAACCTGACCTCACCGGCCAACGGGGTTGACCTTTTGAATGTGACCCGCCGTCCGGAATTGACCTGGACGCCGGTTGAATATGCTGAGTCCTACCAGTTGCGCATTACCGTGTCGCCCGATTCTGACCCGTCTATCTTCCAGACCATTCCTCTAGCAGACTGTGCGGCAGATGCAGGCTCATGTACGGTTACACCGGAAGACGACCTGCTAAACGGGTCTTACGAGTGGCAGATTCGTGCTATTGCGGGTACCGCTCAAAAAGACAGTGCCACCCGCAGCTTTACCATCAGCGGTAGTTTGCCAGTGAACTTGCTCGACAACCGCGAGTTTAACCGCCCGGTGGAACCAACGGGTGACGAGGACTACGAGTTCTTTGGTAACGTGGACTTTAGCATCGTTGATGACGGCGGCAACAATGTCATGAACATTACGCGTGGGGGTAACTTCGGCCAAGACGCTGGCTTCCAGCAAGATGTGACTGAAGAGCTTATCCAGAACGGTGGTAATGCCAACTTCATTGCGGAGCTGGGCAACACGACCAATCACGCCAAAAACGTTACCCTACGTGTAGAAGAGCTAGACTCAGGCGGTGGGGATGCACAGGGCAGCTTTGAGTGTCATTTTGTAGTGCCGCCGAACAGCGCCCTAGAAGCCTACAGCCTCAACTACTCTGTCGGGCAAGAAGACCCCGGCGAACTTGATGCGTGGGAAGACTCACGGGTCATCTTGAAGGTCGACGACTTCAACCGTAGCGCGCTGCTTGTGGACAACCTCATCTACCAGCAGATTGACCCCAGCACGCCCGATAACAACGATGCCGACTGCATCCAGCCTGCCCTGAAGCCAGATACCAACTATCTGGCGAACAATAACTTCTCGCGTGGCACCAACGGCTACACATTAGACAACTCCATCAATGGCAGTGTGAACAGTGGCACCCTGTCCGTCACCCGGTCGGGTGGTACAGTCGATGACGGCGTTACGCAGGAACTCAAACTGCAAGTACCGCAAAACACAATCCTGGCCGGTGCAGTTGACCTGGGCGTCAACGGTGGCACGGCGAAGTCCGTAAGGCTGCAAATTGCCAACACCGCCAACAACGAAACCTTTAGCTGTAACTTCAATGTGCCGGCGAACTCGAGTTTGCAAACCTATGAATTCCGAGGGGTGACGGCGAACAACTGGGATGATTTTGAAGTCCGCCTGTTGTTGAACGGTGAAGAAGCCTCCGAACTGTTGGTAGACAACGTGTCCCTGATTAATGACCCTGACCTGGGCATTAGCGGCACGTCGTGCATTGACCCGAACCTGCAACAAGACACGAACTTGCTGGGTAACGGTCGGTTCAACAACGGCACCAACAACTGGTCGACCACCGGCAGTGCGGACGACCCGGCTGTGAGCAATGGCAAATTCCAGTTCCGCCGCTCCAGTGCAAATGGCAACGCGTGGATGTTCCAAACGGTGGATGTCTCGGCCCCGGCTGGGTCGCCGTTCCAGTTACAGTTCAACCTGGCAAAGACGACATCAACAGCCAAGAACGTACAAATCACGCTGCGCCCGCTCGCCCTCGATGGCACGAACGCCGAGGGTAACATCAAGTGTGACGTGGACGTTTCTGAAACAGAGCGGCTGTTCACGCTGCAAACCCTAAGCGGAACCGACTGGGCTAGCATTCAGGTGCGGGTGGACATCTCTGACAATGACACCTCGACGACCATCGAAGTAGACGATGCCGACTTACGCTACCTGCCAGAAAGTGGCATTACGGGTGACAACTGTATCGCCGAAGCAGAGCCGATTACCCCGCCAGCCGAAGACACGAACTTGCTGGGTAACGGTCGGTTCAACAACGGCACCAATAACTGGTCGACCACCAGCAGTGCGGACGCCCCGGCTGTAAGCAATGGCAAGTTCCAGTTCCGCCGTTCAAACGCGAGTGGCAATGCGTGGCTCATCCAAACTGTGGAGGAAGACGCCCCGGCTGGGTCACCGTTCCAGTTGCAGTTTAAGCTGGCAAAGACGACATCAACAGCCAAGAACGTACAAATCACGCTACGTCCGCTGGCCAGCGACGGCACAAACGCGGAGGGCAATATCAAGTGTGATGTTACGGTGACGCAGACCGAAAACACGTTTACATTGCAAACAGTGAGTAGCGCTGATTGGAACAGCATACAGGTGCGGGTGGACATTTCTGACAATGACACCACCACAACCATCGAAGTGGACGATGCCGACCTGCGCTACCTGCCCAATGGCAATATCAATGGTGACGCGTGCTCGGAAGGGGATAATGGTGGCGGCGGCAACGAGCCGAACGACGGCCCGCCAGATACCAACACCAACCTGCTGACCAATAATGCCTTTAACAATGGCACAACGGGCTGGACCAGGGGCGATTCTTCTACGCCGTTGAGTGTAGAAGGGGGTAAGCTGCTGTTCGAGCGTCAGTCTGGTGGCCCAGAAGCATGGGCGGGCCAAACGATTGAAACCGCAGCCCCGGCAGGGTCACCGTTTGAGGTCACGCTAGACTTAGCCAAGGACCGCACCCGCGATAAAGTCGTCGCAATTTCCCTTGTTGGGTTCGATGTTGATGGCAATGTCGTTGAAACAACCTTTGAGTGTTCGATTGAACTCGCTATCTCGGCAAAAACAGTGACGTACCAAACCGTCAGTTCAGTTGATTGGGATAGCTTCCAGCTACGCGTGCGGATCACGGACAACATCTACTCTAGCAACATTGTGGTAGACAACGTAGACCTGCGCTACCTACCGGGCAGCGGCATCAGCGACAACTGTGTTGACCCTGGCTTGCCATCGTCGGCCAACTTGCTGGCAAACCCCTTCTTCGACATCCAGGGGTCAACCGGTAACGCGAACGGCTGGAACCGACGCGGTGATATGTTCACACTGGCGGTTACAGATGATAACGAAGTGCGCCTGCGCCATGAAACCCCAGGTCGCGCTGGCGACGCGCCCATTGAACGTGGTGAAATGTACCAGGTAGAAACGCTTAACACGCCTGCGGGCACCGTCCACCAGTTCTCAGTAGACCTGTATACGGATGGCCCCAACTTGCCTGAGGGTGTAAACCTGCTCATCAGGCCGATCCTCACCAATCCGAGAAGAAACGCTGAGCCGTCACTGTCCTGCCCAGTGATTGTCACAGGAACGAAGCGCACCTTCCTGGCGCAGTACCGCAGCAGCACACTGTGGGAAAGGGTCGAAGTTCGTGTGGTGTTACAGCCAGAAATCGACCGTCAGACGAAGGTCTTTGCAGATAACGCCTTCTTCACCCTGGAACCGGGCCTGAACGTTGCCACGACCAACTGTGTGAACAACGCTCAGGGGCAGGCAGCAGATGCTGATGTGAGTGCCGCGTCCATTATTGTGGATACGGTCACGGTAGAGCCTGCGGTTGGCTACATTGTCACTCAGGCTGTGACGGAAGAAGCGACAACAGTCGTCACAGAAGCAGCTACGGCTGACGTAACCGCCACGCCAACGCCGTTGGCAGCCGTTGGGTTGCCCATCAGCGCCAACATGGACGACGGTGCGCCCAACTGGACGCCACTAGGCGATGGTACATGGACGCTGACGCCAGATGCGGCGGCGGATGAGTCTGTTCTGGGTTGGCAGGCAGGCGGTGTCCAAACGTCCGCGCTGCTGTGGGAACAGCCCATTGACCTGACAGCGGCCACTGCACCGCAGTTAACCTTTGCGTCGAACCTGGCAGCGTCCAGCGCGTCAGCAGCCGTACAGGTACAGTCGGCGGACGGCGGCGAATGGCTCACACCAGCCGTTATGCTGCCGACGGATGGCTGGCAGAACCAGGCCGTTGACCTGAGCGCCTTTGCTGGCGACACGGTTAACATCCGCATGGTGTGGATTGGCGGCCCGGATGAGGCCGACCGCTGGTGGTTCGATGAGGTTGTGGTGGATGAAGCACCGACGCCGACCGAAACCCCGACGCAGGTGGTCACGGCTGAGCCGACCGAAACCGCAGAAGCAACCGAAACAGTTATCGTGACGGAAGAAGCAACCGAGGCTGTGACCGAGGAAGCGACCGAAGCCACGCCAGAGGCAACGGAAGCCGTGACCGAGGAAGCGACCGAAGCCACACCAGAGGCCACGGAAGCCGTGACCGAGGTAGCAACGGAAGTCGTCACGGAAACGACACCGGAAGCAACCGAGGAAGCGACCGAAACTACACCAGAAGCGACGGAAGCCGTCAGCGAAACTGAGACGGAAGAAGTCGTCGAAACTGAAGCCGTTGAGGTAGAACAAGAGGTGGTGGAAACCGAGGAACCGGTAGTCGAACCAACTGACACGCCGGAACCGACGGCCACACCCGAACCGACCGATCCGCCGACACCTGAGCCGAGTGACGAACCCGAAGCTGAGGCAGCAGGGGAGTCCGAGGTGGCAGCAACAGAAGAAGCCGCCAGCGAGTAATCGCTACGGCAGACGGGTAAGCATCAACGGGGTAGCCAGTGCGCTGCCCCGTTTTGCTTTATGCT
>CAWUJQ010000149.1:0-10132 GCA_963922445.1 uncultured bacterium | reverse complement strand
TGAGTACCGCGTTGGATTACCCATCGGAGAGACGACCCAAAAACTAGATTACCCTAGTGTTGGTGGTCAGCATCGTCGTTTACCAGGTGTCTCGTCATGTTGTGCCAGTCTTGCTCAGCTTCTGGGTCGACTGGCACGATGACGAAAACCCGCAAGTTGTGAGGGTTGTTATCTAGCGGCGTACCGGGTGTTAATATCACACCGTAGAAACGTACTATTTGGTCGTCTATTTGAAGATGGGCATTCATATAGAGCGGGGGAATTGTTACCTGGTCATGATGAGATACAGGTTCGTCCGGTGGTTGAAACGCGGTTACCTCCGATAGCAATCTGTTGAGCTGTGGATTGTTGGTGCTATAGGTGCTTTCACGCAAACGCTCAATGGCAAATCCCTTTACCTCAGGCCAATTGGCAATAAATTGCTGGATACCATCTGGCGCTGCCGCCAATTCCAATAGATTGCTAAATTTTGTTAATCCGCCAGAGGTTAACGTATCTAGCAATCGATAACCGTGATTTACAGCCAGAATATCAAATTCATAGTTAACAACTATGGCAGGGTGGTGAGCAAACGCTTCAATAATACGTGTAGCGAGTTGCTGTACTGGCTCTATCGGTGGGGGTGCCGTCGCACGTTCGGTTGCGTATCCAGCCGCTATGAGCAATGAGTTGAGTTGCTCTATTGTAAGCGCCATCGCCTCAGCCAACTGGATCACCATCTCGCGTGTAGGGTGCGTTTTGCCAGTTTCAATAAAGCTGATATGACGTGCCGACACATTTGCTGCTAGTGCCAACTCCAATTGACTAAAGCCAGAATTCAGTCGCCACTTTCGTAGTGAATTGCCTATTGTTGAGTCGCTTGCTGTCACTGTCCATCTCCTTACCATATTCAGTGCCGTCAAGCTTTACCTGCTTTCAGCATACTGTATCAAGTCAAATGCGAATATTGCAGTAGCGTGCATCACCCTTAACCTGATCAGTCCGTAGACTGGATAGTCAAAGACCTGACTACAAGTTACTATCAAATTTGATAGTAACGTTTCTGTAGATGTCTCAATCCTTCCCGAAAACCGCTTATCAATATCTGTATTGTGATAGATCATATCCGCCGGAGTGAACACATTGTCATCAAATGGATTGAATAGCGGCGGTGGCGGCGGGTCTTCGTACTCACCTGTCAGGGTCACGGTAAACAGACGGAGTTCTGGGTTTGGGTCATCACTCACCATCGTGACGAACGCCTCCGCAGTAGCTAGACTCAGATGGGGTGAATTCGACCGTGAATGTGAGCTGTTGGCCCACACAGACGAACTTGCCATCGTACTTAGTACGAAAGGCGAGTCCGATAAGCGGACTGCTCGCCGCCTGTGGCTACAAAGACATGAACCGTGTGATGCAAAGCAGCGAGGCGGCAGTCCATCTTATGTGTTATTCCCGTATTGCTCTGCTAGCCATACCAGTGCTGCATCCTCATCCGTAAAATACCGTAGCTGGAACGCCAGCTTTCCCAATGTAGAGAAGAAAAGCCGCGCAAAGTACGGGCTGGTCTGCCACTGGAACACCAGTGCAATGTAGCCCACCCGTTGCCGATACATGCTAAAAATTCGTTTGGACTGTACCCGCGCCAACGGCGTAAACGACACCTCATCGCCAGCCACATCCAATAACAGGTAAAACGGCTAGTCCGCAGGCGCTTCCACAATAGCTGCCTCGATTGCCGCTGCCCATGCCTCCACTGTCGCATCCGTTGAGCGCCTGAACTTGAAGATGCGACTGCCATTTTTGTTGTAGGTGAAAAAATCTATGTTCATCAGGATGTCCTCCGCCCCACAGTATAGTGCAGCGGAGGATACTGTGCTATGTAACCCTTACAGGGGAGTGGGGAAAACACGGTTATAGAAACTCAATGAGATGTGCAGGATATTTAGGATAGCGTGATTTGTATAACTGACGCGAATTCCATGCAAAAACGAAAAGTCGAATGGCTCGGGTAAGAGCGTGAATGCAGCGCGAAAAGCAACGAGATCGGCGAACCAGTCGTGCCAGATAGTGGCGTAGTTCGGCATTGTCGCCCTCAACGCGATACGTCTCGGCTTCACCTGGAACCGGGGTATAGATGCCTGGTGTGTAGATCAGATTACGGTAAGTCGCAAACAAATCGCTGAAGTAAAAGGCAGCTTGTGGTGCATCATCAACCAGTTGCTGTAGAGTTTCCTCACTGCGATAAAGGGCAACCGCAAAACCAAGGATGCAACTGGTGGTGCGACCCACGATGGTCATCACGTAGACGACGTTTTTTTGTGCTCCACGACCGTGAACAACTCGTCCAATTCAGCGTTGTTCACCTCATCGGGAACTGGCGCATGGGGCAATTGGTCTGTGTAGGCATTCACCCAGTTGATAACCGTCTTGTGATCGACTCCAAGAAACCGCCCAATACGCCTGTAATTCATTCCATCATCACACGCTTCTTGGACAACCCTTTGTCCCCGCCTGAGTAGTTACATTTCTGTTTACCTACAGCCTAGAGCGAGAGTGGCCTGTATTAGAGCGTATTCGTCCGCGCTCAGTGAAGAAACAACCTGAGATCATGAGACAAAGGGCGGTGTATGATCTTCTGTCACGGATCGACTGTCCGCATTATCAGATTTGCTTGAAGTTGATATATGCCTGCGGTCTGCGTGTCGGCGAAGGTGTTTCCCTTCGGGTCAACGAAATCGATAGCGAGCGTCAGCAACTGCGTATACGCGGCGGTAAGGGAAACAAAGATCGCCGTGTACCCTTTCCAGAGCAACTGCTGACACCGCTACTCCAGTTGTGGTTGACACATCGCAACCCAACATGGGTATTTCCCAAGCGAAACCGTGGCGGATTTATCCCAGATGCCACCAGTCATATGTCACGGTCGGGTATCTCGGCGGCTTTTCGCCAAGCACGTCAGCAAAGCGATATTCGCAAGCCAGTGACCATCCAAACGTTACGCCACTCATGGGCGACACACCTGCTAGAAGCGGGTATCGATATTCATATCTTGCGGCAATGGTTAGGTCACAGTTCCCTCAAGGCGACAGCGCGTTATCTGCACCTGACGCGTAAGGCCGAGGATGTGGCCTTGACGCAGTTGAGTGGTTTTATGTCAGATTTGACATGACAACCCTAGCAGATATCGTTCGGCAACACGGTCCCGCATATGAACGCCGATACGGTACGAAGATGCTCTCGAGCCATCGTCGCACGCTGCACAACATCGTCGCCTGTCAGACGGATATCATGGGCGGCCACCTTTACCATTGTGACACCTGTGATGCCGACCATTATCAGTACCACTCCTGTCAGAACCGTCATTGTCCCCAGTGCCAGCATCGGCGAGGCCAAGTGTGGTTAGAGAAGCAGTGTGAGACATTGCTGCCCGTGCCTTACTTTATGGTGACGTTCACCCTGCCATCTGAACTCCATGCAATGGCGCGCCGACACCAGAAGACGATCTACAGTATGCTGTTCCGCACATCGGCGGAAGCGCTCAAAACATTGACACAGGACCCACGATATGTCGGGGGCGAGGTCGGCATGGTCGGCTTGCTTCACACCTGGGGACGGGACCTCAGTTACCACCCGCATGTGCATTATCTGGTACCTGCCGATGGACTCTCATTTGACGGTGAGCGCTGGATTCCCGCCCAGCGCAATTTTCTGGTGCTTGTGAAAGCCCTCTCGATGATCTTTCGAGCCAAGTTTCGGGATGCATTGCAACGGAATTTACGTATCGGCTTCGTGATACATAAATTCTTCCTCATTTCCTCATCATTCCGTCTAGTAAATGCGGTGGGTGTTAACCCAAACAGCTTCAGAGTGGCGCGCGGTGACAGCCTTGCCACCCTTGCCCCATGAACGTAAGACTCGCTGCATTTGTACACAATCTATGCGCGTTTGCTGTGATTAATCGTTTTTGCTTCTTGACAAGTCATCCCAGTTGCATTATTTTCCAAATATCAAACTAATACGCATTAGCTAAAAACTTCATGAAAAAGCATACTGTAACCCAAAAGCAGATCGCAAAGCGTGCGGGTGTCTCTCAAACGCTCGTCTCGCTTGCACTGAATAACTCTTATGATGTGGCGCTCAGCGAGGAAACCCGACAGCGGGTTTTAGATGTTGCGTCGGAGATGGGTTACGTCCCCCAGGCAGCCGCTCGCTCCTTAGCCCAGGGACACACCAACACGATCGGCCTGGTACTGGTGCGCCCCCATCATCAAGTTTTCCGTGACCCTTACATCCCCAACGTTATAACAGGCTTAGTTGAGGTACTTCGTCGTCGAGGTTACCGCCTGATGGTGGAACATATCGATGATCTCAACAACGTGCAGGTTGTCTCCGATATGCTAAAAGGCGGTGAGGTAGCAGGGGTTGTGTTATCCGGTGAGACCGGTGTGGAGAGAGTTTTCGCGCACCTTGTCGAGGTAGGGTATCCAATTGTTGTTCTCAACGAGTCATCCGCCTTGAACCACACAGTTCGTATCGATCATGCGAATGGCATCCGCAGTGCTGTAGATCATATGATAGGGCTTGGTCATCGGCATGTTGCGGCTATTCACTATGGTCCAGACAATGATCAGGCTGACTGGCGACTGGGCAACCTACATCAGACACTCGCCTCGCACAATATAGCCGTAGACCCCGCTTATATTCGTTTTGGCGAGTATGATCCCGAAAGTGGCTACAGGGCCATGCAAGGTATTCTACAACTCAACCCACGGCCAACCGCACTCTTCGGTATGAACGATATGATGGCAATTGGGGCAATGCGTGCCATCCACGAGACAGGGTTGCGTATCCCGCAGGATATCGCGGTGATTGGCTATGATGATATGCGTTTCGCAGCTTTCACCAATCCATCCCTGACGACTGTGCGTGCCCCGGAATCTGAGCAGGGTCGTCAGGCCGCAATGATGATACTTAAACTTATTGAAGGACAACCCACCCATGACGTTCAAACCGTTCTCTCAACCAAATTGATTGTTCGCGCCTCCTGTGGGGGCGCTGCCAGCTAACTTTTTCGGCACGTTTTGACTGCCGAGAGATGTCTTTTCGGCTTAACTAATACGCATTAGTAAAGATAAGTTTCTTGGAGGAAATAAGTACATGGCACAACAGAGGGCAACATATACCCCACCGAAGTCCGGCCTGCTCAGTCGGTTCGCCAACGCGGAAGCGGTTATCGCGTATCTATTTATTCTGCCGAGTATGATCGGGTTCGTGCTTTTCTACGCCTATCCCGCGCTTCGTGCTGTGACCATCAGCTTCCTGGAGTGGAACCTGCTGAGCGACCCGGAGTTCGTCGGTTTTCAGAACTACCAGGACATCTTCTCCGATGAGCGGTTCTGGCGGTCCCTACAGGCGACCGGCGCCTACGTGTTGTGGAACATCCCCCTACAGACGGCGCTCGCCATCGGCATGGCGATCATGCTAGACCGCTTCAGCGTTACGGTATCAACATTATTACGGGGGCTGGTCATACTCCCCTGGCTGATGCCAAACGTGATTGTCGCGCTGCTGTGGCTGTGGATGCTGGACCCGTCGATTGGCATTGCGAATGTGTTACTCGGCGCGGTGGGTGTGCCGCAACAGGACTTTCTTGGCAACCCGAACCAGGCCATTGCGTGGATTGCCGTCATCAACATCTGGCGGCACGCAGGCTACAACGCCATCTTGATTTTCGCGGGGCTAAAGACGATCCCCAACTCGCTCTATGAGGCTGCCTCTATCGATGGCGCAAATGGCTGGACGCAGTTTCGCAAGATTACGCTGCCATTGCTGCGCCCTGTGATGGTATTCGTCCTCGTCACGACTGTAATTGGTTCGTTTCAGGTTTTCGATACGATTGCTGTCACCACCAATGGCGGCCCAGCGGGTGCGACGCGTGTCATTATCTTCTACATCATTGATGAGATTTTCAATCGCCGCATCAGCATGGGGACTGCAACCGCAGCCTCGGTTGTGCTGTTCTGTATCCTAATTTCCGTCACCATCATACAGATGCGCTTCTTACAAGCGGATCAGTCCGACTTGGCAGACTATAGCTAGGGAGCGAAAGTCACATGACATCAATGGACACACTTAAAAATAACTCGCCGGAGAAGCCAAAGCGTGACGATATATCATCACCCGGTTTCTTCTCTCGGTTTACCTGGAGCGATGTGGTGATGCTCGTTATCCTCGTCACCCTCATCATTGCAATTCTGTTTCCGTTTTGGTGGGTGTTGCGGACGGCCCTCACCAGCCCAAACATGGTCTATGATACGACTTCACTTGTCCCCGTAGAACCGACCTTGTTCAACTTCGAGCGAGTGCTGGGCCTCGTGGATTCTGCGGACTTGGTGGGGATGGAGAATTCCAATGTATCTGTCGCAACGCTCAACTTCTGGGTGTTCCTGCGAAACTCGTTTATCTTCTCGCTGACGATCACGATGGGTCAGACGCTTTTCAGCACTATGGCGGCCTACGCCTTCGCACGCTTCAAGTTCCCATTCCGAGACACGATCTTCTTCATCTATCTGATGGGGCTGATGGTCCCAGCGATTGTGTTGTTCATCCCGAACTTTGTACTGATTCGTCAGATGGGCCTCATCGGGACGTTCGCCGGTTTGATTGCCCCGTTCTTCCTGATGACGCCGTTCGCGGTGTTCTTCATGCGGCAGTTCTTCCTGAGCCTAAACAGGGACCTAGAGGAGGCTGCAACGCTAGACGGCGCTAGCAAGTTCGGCATTTTCTGGCGGGTGGCGCTACCGCTGGTACAAGGGCCGATCTTCACACTGGCTATCCTGACGTTCATCCAAAGCTGGAACGAATACCTGTGGCCCCTGCTGGTCGGGCGCGACGAGGAAATCCGTGTGTTGACGGTTGCCCTCGCCATCTTCCGCCAACAGACCCCCCAGGGCGCGCCAGACTGGGCGGGCCTCATGGCAGGCACAACCGTAGCCATCATCCCGACAATACTGATTTTCATTTTCTTCGGGCGCAAAGTCGTGGACAGCATCCAGTTCTCTGGATTTAAGTAAACCGAACGTGCTGGTGTGTCGTTCGTGGCCCCTCGTGGTCGCTGTCGCCCAGCACCCAATTCCTAATGATGGTCACCATGCGTCAAAAGTGGCGCTTAATGACACTTTTCAAATATTCACTTACATACAGGAGTTTACATCAGCATGAACCGCAAAATGCTAATCGTAACGGTACTTGCCGCGCTTATGCTCTCCCTTGTGGGGACGGTCGGCGCACAGGATGTCACCATCCGCTATAGCCTCTGGGATACAAACCAGCTCCCGGCCTACGAGCAGTGTGCATCCGCCTTTGAGGAAGCAAACCCGAACATCAACATCGAGATCGAGCAGCTTGGCTGGGACGACTACTGGACCGCAATCACCACCGGCTTCGTCACCGGCGACACCCCAGACGTCTTCACCAACCACCTCGCCAAGTATCCAGAGTTCGTGGAGCTTGGGCAGTTGGTGGACATTCAGCCGTTTGTCGATGCTGACGGCGTGGACACCGAGATTTACCTAGAGGGCCTCGCCCCACTCTGGACGCGCGACGGCGCACGCTTCGGCCTGCCGAAGGACTGGGACACGGTCGCAGTGGTCTACAACGCTGAAATGCTGGAGGCCGCTGGTGTCGAGCCAGAGGAGCTTAACGACCTGACGTGGAACCCAGAGGACGGCGGTACGTTCGGTGAGATGATCGCCCGCCTGACGCTGGACGCCGACGGCAACAACGCCCTCAGCGCAGACTTCGACGCTGAGAACGTGGTTCAGTACGGTTTCCTCTACGACAATGCAGGTGGCTTCTCCGGCCAGACACAGTGGAGCGCCTTTGCTGTTTCCAACGGTTGGCACCACACCGGGAACGAAGTATACGGTACCGAGTACTTCTACGGCGACGAGGCATTTATCGAGAGCATCGAGTGGTACTTCGGCCTCATTGAGCAGGGCGTTGCGCCTTCCCTCCCAGAAGTTCAGGGGCTGGGGCAGCTTGCAATGTTCCAGGCTAGGCAGGGTGCGCTGGGCCTGGATGGTTCCTGGATGATTGGGGCTTACGTGAGCAGTGACTTCGAGGTTGGCTTCGCCCGCCTCCCGATTGGGCCAGAGGGCCGCAAGAGCATGTTCAACGGCCTCGCGGACAGCATCTGGGTTGGCACGGACCATGTCGAGGAGTCCTGGGAGTGGGTCAAGTTCCTGGGGTCCGCTGAGTGCCAGCAGATCGTCGGTGAGACAGGCGTCGTCTTCCCGGCAATCCCGGCTGCTATCGAGGCATCCCTGAACGTTCGTGCGGAGAACGGCATTGATGTAACGGCCTTCACCGACCAAGCGACAGAAGAGGGCGGCACCTTCCTGTTCCCGATCACGGACTTTGGCGGTGAGATCGCCACTATCATGACGGAGACGATGGACGCCATCGCGCTTGGTGAGGTCGAGGCATCGGAAGCACTTCCGGCAGCAGAGGAAGAGATCAACGATCTGTTCTAGGTTATAACCAGACGGGGCAGCACGGCGGCGCTAGGCTTGCCGTGTTGCCATCACCTAAGGGGGCGGCGCTTGCCGTCCCCCCCCAAAAAGCACCGAAACGTGCGACACCCACAATATTTTTAGTGTGATGAGGGATGAGAAAATGGCTCGGTTTTATTTTCGCCTGATCGCTTTATCATTGATGTTTATGCTTGTTCCCAGCACGCTGGCGCAGAACGTCGCCATTGACACCCGCGCTCACCTTGACGAAGCGTGCAGCGGCGCGTTCGTCCGCCAAGACCTCCCCCATGTGACAACCGTTGACACCACACCCATTCGCATGTTCGAGAGCAATGGTGCTGGCCTCGCCCTCGGCGACTTAAACGCCGACGGCCTAACGGACATCGTGCTAGCGAATCTCGACGGCCCAGAGAGGATTCTGTGGAACCGGGGTGGATTATCATTCGACGCCGCCGAGCTTGACATACCCGGTCGAACCCGTGCCGTGATCATCCTGGACGCGGACGCTGATGGCCTGCGCGACATCGTGTTCACCACCCAGCGCGCAGCCCCGTCGCTGTGGCGCAACATGGGCGACGAGTCCTTCGAATTCGCCCCACTGCAGGGCGTATCGAAGCCTGCCTATTCGATGAACTGGGCGGACCTCGACGCGGACGGTGACCTTGACCTCGTCACGGGCAGCTACGACGCGGAACTCGCCCGCATCATGTCCAACGAGTTTCTATTTGGGGAGAACAACGGCGTCTTCGTCTACGAGAACGAGAACGGCGACTACACCCCAACCCGCCTCGCGGACAGCGCGCAGGCCCTCGCCATCCTGCTAACCGACCTCAATGGCGATAACCTGCCGGACATCGCCGTCGGCAATGACTTTGACGAACTCGACGGCTACTGGACCCTATCCGGTGAGACGTGGGAGTCGCTTAACCCGTTCAGCGCGTTCACGCACAGCACCATGAGCTTTGATGTGGCGGACCTCAACAATGATGGCTCTCAGGAGATTTTCGCTACAGATATGAAGCCGTACAGTGAGGACGAGGAGACGATGGCAGCCTGGGGGCCAATCATGGAGATGATGGATGGCCCCATGCTAGAGGGCGACCCTCAAGTGATGGTCAATACATTGCAGACATTCACCGACGACGGCTACGAAAATCAATCGGACCTATTCGGCATTGAGGCATCCGGCTGGAGTTGGTCTGGCAAATTTGGGGACCTCAACAGCGACGGCCTAGAGGACCTCTACGTCGTGAACGGCATGATCGCCGAGGACCTCTTCGGTCATATGCCGAATAACGAGCTTGTGGAGGAGAACCAGGCCTACATGAATACCGGCGACTGGTTCGAGCCGATGCCAGCTTGGGGCCTCGGCGCAACTGAGAGTGGGCGCGGTATGAGCATGGCAGACCTCGATAACGACGGTGACCTGGATATTGTCGTGAATAACCTGACATCAAATACTGTGTTGTTCGAGAACCAGCTATGCGGGGGCAATAACCTCACCGTGGCGCTACACCAGCCGAACACCGCCAACCCGACCGCCATCGGCGCTTGGGTGACGGTCCAAACCGCCAGCGCGACCTACACCCGCGACGTGACTGCCGCCAGCGGGTATC
>CAWUJQ010000148.1:0-10325 GCA_963922445.1 uncultured bacterium | reverse complement strand
TGCGGAGGCAGGATTCGAACCTGCGACCTCCGGGTTATGAGCCCGACGAGCTACCTCTGCTCTACTCCGCGACGTTGGTTATTGAGTTGGGAAGGTGCTTCGCAACTACAGTTGCGGAGGCAGGATTCGAACCTGCGACCTCCGGGTTATGAGCCCGACGAGCTACCACTGCTCTACCCCGCGATATGACTGCAAATATAGCATTCGCTTAACATAGCGTCAAGGGCAGCCTCGTCAGATTTGCACAAGAATCGTGAAATTCATCACTTGTCCTCGGCATCTTGCTTGGCACGCATGCGCCTTACAGAATCTGCCAAAAACGGATCGTTCCGTAGACGGCGCTTGTACGCAATTTGCTGCTTGAACCGGGCTATTGGACGCCACAGCCAAAAGGTGTTTCGCCACGTGTAGCGGTAAATCCGGCTGAGGGCAGTGTGCAGCGCATAGTTCGCCTCTTGCAGCGACGATGGTACGAAGTCCACCCCGGCCATGTAGTCTGTGTCGAGTTCGGCTGCCAATTCGTTTAGCTGCTCGTGCGGGATTTCCGTCGCGCTTTGCAACACGCCCTCAGTAAACGCAGCTCCCACGCGGGGTAATCAGTAGACAACTGCATAGCCACTGCTCTACCGGCTATGTTTCTGTGCGGCACGGCGATAAGCAACCGCCCTGTAAAACCCACAGGCAGCGGAGCCACTTGCAGATCATACTTTGCCAGCTTCACCCGCAAAAACTTCTGATCTGAGAAATCGAAATAGGGTCGAACAGCATTGATATGTGGAAAGCGGTCAATCTGATCGGTCGTCTGCAATTCATTCACGACAAGTCGCCCGTTATCCGATAAACCGTAGATGACCCTGAAACCTGATTCATTTGATCCGTACGGTTTGGGTTTCATCCCAAACTGCCACGGATGTATGAACCCGGCACCTGCAAACGCAATCATGATGTGGTTTTGACCGTTGTACTTCACGTAGATGTTTTCTTGTGGTGCTGTCACTGTCATCTATCTTTCACCTCAGCTTACGATGAGTATCACCACTTGGCCGTACCGGGGCAACCCCCGCTCTGCTATACTTGTACGCCCGTTCTAATACACAAGAGCGCCAAAGGAACCAACATGCCTCAATTCCAGGTTGTCAGCGACTTTAGCCCGACGGGTGACCAACCCCGTGCCATTGCCGAACTCACCGAGGGCCTTAACGACGGGCTGCGCTTTCAAACGCTGCTTGGTGCCACCGGTACCGGTAAAACGTTCAGCGTGGCGCACGTTGTGCAAGAAGTGCAGCGCCCCACGCTTGTGCTGGCCCACAATAAAACCCTCGCGGCCCAGCTTTATGCAGAGTTCAAAGAGTTCTTCCCGAACAACGCCGTTGAGTACTTCGTCAGCTACTACGATTACTATCAGCCAGAAGCCTACGTGCCGCGCTACGACCTACACATCGAAAAGCAGACGGACATCAACGAGCGCATTGAACGGCTGCGGCTGGCGTCAACCGCATCGCTGCTCAGCCGCCGCGACGTACTCATCGTGGCGTCGGTAAGCTGCATCTACGGTATCGGTGACCCCAACGCCTGGAAGAAAGCCACCATTGAACTGTCCATCGGCCAGGAAATCCGCCGTGACCATATTTTGCGCAAGCTCGTTCACCTGCAATACACCCGCAACGATATGGACTTAGGGCGGGGTAACTTCCGCGCACGGGGTGACGTGCTGGAAATCTACCCGGCGTATGGCGAAACCGCCTTCCGCGTGGAACTGTTCGGGGACGAAATCGACCGTATGACCGAGTTCGACCCCATCACGGGCGAAATCCTGGCCGTTCACAACGAGGTGACGGTCTTCCCGGCCAAGCAGTTCATTGCGGATAAAGACCGCATGAAGGAGGCCATGACCGACATTGACAAGGAACTCGAAGAACAGCTCAAAGTGCTCAAGGCAGAGGGCAAGCTGGTCGAAGCGCAGCGCCTGGAACAGCGCGTCAATTACGACTTAGAAATGATGCGCGAGGTGGGTTACGTTAGCGGGATTGAGAACTACTCGCGCCACATGGATCAACGTCCGGCAGGCAGCCCGCCCTGGACGCTGCTGGATTACTTCCCGGATGACTTCCTGCTCGTGATTGACGAGAGCCACATGACGGTGCCGCAGGTGCGGGCCATGTTCAAAGGCGACCGCCAGCGCAAGCAAACCCTGGTAGATTACGGCTTCCGACTGCCCAGCGCGCTCGATAACCGCCCGCTCAACTTCGACGAATTCCTTGACCGCACCCACCAAACGATGTATGTGTCCGCAACGCCGGGGCCATACGAACGCGAGGTCGAGGAAAAGGTCGTGCAGCAGATCATTCGGCCAACAGGCATCGTTGACCCGGTCATCGATGTGCGCCCGATTGAAGGCCAGGTGGATGACCTAATCCAAGAGGTGGCGCTGCGCGTTAAAAACGGCCAGCGGGCGCTCATTACAACGCTCACCCAACGCATGTCGGAAGAGCTTTCCGGCTATCTGAACGAACTCGGCATCCGGGCGCAGTACCTGCACTCGGAAATTGATACGCTGCAACGCATTGAAATCCTGCGTGACCTGCGCACAGGCGTCTACGACTCCGTGGTGGGCATTAACCTGCTGCGTGAGGGCCTCGACCTGCCGGAGGTGTCGCTTGTAGCCATCCTGGATGCAGACAAAGAGGGCTTCCTGCGCAGTTCGTCCGCCCTCGTTCAGACGATAGGCCGCGCCGCCCGCCATATCGAAGGCAAGGTCATCATGTATGCTGATAGAGTCACCCCGTCCATGCAATATGCCATTGACGAAACCAATCGCCGCCGTAGCATTCAGGAGGCGTACAACGAGGAACATGGCATCGTCCCCAAGGCCATCGTCAAGCAGGTGAAAGACCTCAACGACCGTGTGAAAGCAATGATGGGCGACGATGCACTCGAAGACGTAACGCCACAAGCCGGCGAGGCCCCATCACCAGAGCAGTTGAGCAAGAAAGACCTGGACAAGATGATCCGCGACTTGCAGGAAGAAATGAGCCTCGCCGCCAAAGCGATGGAATTCGAGAAGGCCGCCCAACTGCGTGACCAAATCATCGAACTGCGGGCCATCATGACAGAAAAGCAGGTTGAAGTCGGTTAGTCCTGCTCATGGCTCAGCTAACGTTACATACCGTCGTATACAGCCTCTCCCTATGGATGGGGCTGTACCTACTCCAGCGCAATGACCGTAACCCCGCGCTGCGCCTTACCGGGGTTGGGCTGGTGAGCTACGCAATAGGGCTGGCGATGGCCGCCATTGGCGATAGCTTCTTCAGCCGTGTGTTGATCGGATTGGTGCCCTTGGTGGCGTGGGCGTTGGCGGTGTGGCACTTCGTGCAGCGCCCAGATGACAACACCCCGCCTCGTAACATCGTGTGGCTGCTGTATATCGGATCGGCTTTTTTCCTGCTGAGCCTGGGGGCACTCGTTTTACCGATTGCATGGTTGTTAGCACAACCCACCCAGTTGACCATAGGTGTGGATTTGCTCATCGTGGGATATGCCATCGCCAAACTAGACGCTCACAACGAGGGCGAGGCGCTGCTGCCGGGGGCACTGCAATCGCTCATAACGGTTGCCGTCGGCAATGTGATTTTGGGCGCACAGGTGCTTATCGTCATGGCCATAGACGGCACTTCGACGGGTATGGTTACACTACTATTTGGCGTCCTTGGCGGCTACACCCTGCTCCGCGTCTTTGGGCGGGCACTACAAGCCTTCATTGACAAATCGCTGCTCGCTGAAAATTCCGCCGTGCAGTCACAACGCGACGCGCTCCATCTGGAATCCGAAGCCCTGGCGCGCACAGATGCCCGACTCACCCTTTTGACCATGCCCGCCGACGAGTTTACCCGCCACACCCGCCGCGCCCTGCGCGACATCAACCGTCCCGATAAGCTCATGGCCAACCCACTGATGCAACTGCCCCTACTGAACGCCGACCCTGACGAACGCCCGCTGGTGCGCGCTGGCAAACTGCGCACACTGCTCATTGACCGCATCCACCAACTTAAACCCAACAGCGACGCCTACGGCACCACAGACGCATGGCGTTACTACAATGCGCTCTACTATCCGTATGTTGTGGGCCTCAAGCCCTACAGCCGCCGCTTCTCGACTGAACACCTGGACGAGGCCACCCGCGCCGTCTTCGCGTGGATGCAAACGCAAGTGCCCGAACGCACGCTGTATAACTGGCAAAACGCCGCAGCCAAAGTGATTGCCGATGACCTGCGCGCATCACTAGAGCCGCAAATGCAGCCGGACGCCGCCATCTGGCAGTAAATGGCAGTTGTTTGTGTGGTGATGGCACCCCTTCAGCACGTAGTTTGAAAGCATCTGATCGCTTTCACGCTCACAAAGGAGCCAATCATGACTGCACAACTCACCCAAACTGCCCCAGATAAAACTCGCTTCATCCAACGCGTGCTGTATGGCAACGCCACCTTCTCCATCGTCACCGGATCGTTGTTTGCGTTCGCTGCCAGCGCTGTAACAAGCGTACTCGGCTTAACAGGTACTGCTCTCGGCAGCATCGGTACGCCGACAATCATCGCTGGCGTCGGTATTGCCACGCTTGGATTCGCTGCTTACGTCCTATATACCACGCGCCTGCCCGTCAGACGTGCCCTCTTGTGGACCGTCATCGCCCTCGACCTGACATGGGTTATCGGCAGCTATGCGCTGCTGCTGGCGCGGGTGGTGCCGCTCTCACGTGGCGGTGCCTGGACGCTGCTCATCATTGCGGATATTGTGCTGGTGTTTGCCATTCTACAAACCATCGGGGTGCGCCGCTTGCGGTAGCGCTCACGGCAGATTAACCCCCTGTGAATGCTGCTGCCGTGCAGGGCGGGTACACTCCGCTCTGCACAGCTCACCAAATGGGGACTTTTCTCAACAATGGCACAAGCAGCAACCACTCCACCACAGCAACTTAAACGCGAACTCGGCGTGTTCGGCGCAACCATGATGGGCCTTGGCTCTATCGTGGGCACAGGCGTTTTCGTCAGTATTGCCATCGCCACCGCTGCAACGGGCGCTTCCGTTGTGATTGCCGTCAGTTTGGCCGCGTTCGTGGCGATTTTCAACGGGTTAAGCAGCGCGCAACTCGCTGCCAATCACCCCGTGAGCGGCGGCACGTATGAGTACGGCTACCGTTATCTAAATCCGTGGCTGGGCTTTACCGCCGGCTGGATGTTCCTGCTGGCAAAAAGCGCCTCCGCAGCGACAGCAGCCCTCGGTTTTAGCGGCTATTTGCTGAATGCACTGGGCAGCAACAACGGCGCGATTGCGACGCCAATGGCCTTTGCTACCGTCGTCATCATGACCGGACTGGTGCTAGGCGGCATCCGGCGCAGCAACACCGTCAATATCGTCGTGGTATCCATCACAATTGGCACACTAGGCTTTTTCGTTTTGGGCGGCCTGCCCACGGCAACCGCGAACGCCGCGACCAACTTCGGGAACTTCTTTAGCGACGGGCCACTTGGCCTGTTGCAAGCCACTGCCCTGATGTTCGTGGCTTACACGGGCTATGGACGCATCGCTACGCTGGGCGAAGAAGTCCGTGAACCACGCCGGACGATCCCACGGGCGATTATCACCACGCTGGGTTTTACAATGGTGCTGTATATCGTAGTTGCACTGGTGGCGATTGCTTCGATTGGCGCGGTTGCCTTTGCCGCCACCACAGAAGGGGCCGCCGCCCCGCTTGAGATTGTGGCGCGTTCGTTTGCTATTCCCGGTTCCGGGATTATTCTGGCAGTGGGTGCGGTGACGGCCATGCTAGGGGTGCTGCTCAACCTGATTTTAGCCCTGTCACGCGTGTTGCTGGCGATGGGCCGCCGCGGAGACATGCCCAACGCCACCGCCCGACTCAACGACGCGGGCACAACTCCGACGGTTGCGGTGATCGTAATGGGTGGTGTGATTGCGTTGATTACGCTGGTGGGCGATGTGAAAATTGCCTGGGGCTTTAGCGCGGTTAACGTGCTGTTGTACTACTCGCTGACGAACCTGAGCGCGCTGCAACTCACCGATGACGAGCGGCTCTTCCCGCGTTGGGTGTCGATTGCAGGACTGGCAGCCTGTTTCTCACTGGCGTTTTTCATCCGTGACCCGTGGATTTACGCCGTGTCAATTGGGTTATTGGTGATCGGTTTGGCATGGAAGTGGTTTACGAACCGCAGCGTAGAATAACATGTTTAGAGGGTAAAATAGACGTTGGGGCGTGGCGTAAACGCCATACCCCAACTGCTCCCGTTGAACTCGGCCTGACCTGACCAAAGGTGACCTGTTCAAGTAGAACGCACGTGAAGGTTTTAGCCGTGCAGCCGCTCAAATAGCACCTGGCGTACCTCACCGGCACCCGTGCGTGCCGTACCGGAAAAGGCCGCATTGCCAACACGCTCCAGTTCGATTGACCAGTTGTGGCCCATCGTCACGCCCAGGCAACTGCTGCACCAGGATGTCATCTCTTGCGCATCCAAGAATAAGCCTGCGTCCGCAACGTGCCAATAGCCGTGCCATTTGGCATTGCCACTGTATGCGTCACGCACTTGGGCGTTAAATACCCCGGCCATTTTGAAGTCGTAAGTTCCTTCACCTGTGATATCATTTTCCTGATCCAAAAAGGACAGCTTCCAGGTGCCGGGCAGGATGGTTTCGAGTGACTGAAGTGCAATCATAAGCGTTACCCGTTGGCTATGTGTTGTTGACAATACGCTCTATATGTAATCACAATCGGCCTGCTTGATGAAGTGGGTAATGCGTAAAAAAACGGCGCAAACTTTGTGAAAAACGTTAAACTACGAATGTGCCGTTTTTGTAAAACAACTCACCATCCACGTGAATTTCGCTGTCGTTACGCATATCGCAGATCATATCCCAGTGGACGGCGCTCTCGTTGACCCCGCCCGTCTGCTTGTAGCTGCGCCCCACCGCCGTGTGAATGGTGCCGCCGATCTTCTCGTCAAACAGGATATTCCCGGTGAAGTTTTGTATGCCAAAGTTGGTACCAATCGCAAACTCGCCCAGGTAACGTGCCCCTTCATCGGTATTGAGGACTTCGAGCAGCGCATCTTCGTTTTCTTCCGCTGTGGCTTTTTCCACGCGCCCGTCCACAAATTGCAGTTCAATCCCCTTGATGGCCCGCCCGCTGACAATCGTCGGGTAGCTGTAGCGCACCCACCCATTGACTGATTCCTCCACTGGCCCAGTGAAGATTTCGCCGCTGGGCATGTTGGCATGGCCGTCACTGTTGATGAATGTGCGCCCTGCCACCGACAGCGTCAGGTCAATATTCGGCCCCTTCAGCGCGAACTCGGTTTTACCCTGCAACCAGTCGATCTTTTGCTGCTGCATTGCAGAAAGTTCTCGCCATTTTGCAACCGGGTCGTCATGGTCACAGAAGGTCGCACCGTAGAAAAAGTCTGCAAACTCCTCCAGGCTCATATTGGCTTCCTGGGCGCTTGCTTCCGTCGGGAACCATGTGCCCACCCAGCGCATAGCACCATCTACGGCCCGGTCAAGGCGCGTGTCGAGCCAGGTGCCGTGCGCTTTGCTGTACTGCTGAATGCGCTTTGGCGCGATGTTGGTCATGGCGCGGGTGTTGTTCATCGCGCCCTCTTTACCCACCCGGATGTACACGTCCGATTCTTCGTAGTAGCGCGTCAGGGCCGGGTCTAGCCATTCTAGTTGATCGTCACTGCCCTCGCGCAGCAGCTCACGGAACATGCGCTCGTCCGTGATGTAAACCGACGGATAGCCGCCAGCCTTGATAACGGCGGCATACACTTCACGCAGGGCGGGCAGCGTCACCACATCGCCCAAAATGCCCACCCACTGGCCGGGCTGCACCTCCGTCGAATAATTCACCAAAATATCCGCGAGACGGGATAAACGAATGTCGGTCATCGTCTGTTCCTTTGTTTCAAGTGTTTCAAGCAGGGGAATGTCGAGAGGATTGGGGGCCGACGTAACCATCGACCCCATGCACGCCTTACACGAGGCTGCGTGCCTTGTCCAAAATGGCGTCGAAGCTCACTTCGTCGCCGATGACCGGCACATATTCTACATACTGCACCGTATTGTCTTTGTCCAGCACAAACGCACCGCGCTGCAAGATGCGCCATTCGGTGTCGTGCAGGCCATAATCGTCGGCAAACTGCATTGACTTATGGTCAGAAAGCGTCTCTGTGCGCTCTACGCCCTCGTTGCCGCACCAGCGCTTCTGCGCAAACGGCAGGTCTGCACTGATCGTTAGCACCACGATGTCGTCGCCTAAACTGGCAGCTTCTTCGTTGAAGCGGCGCGTCTGCGCAGAGCATACGCTTGTGTCGAGTGACGGCACGCAGCTAATCACCTTCACCTTGCCGTCGTAATCAGACAGCGTTTTGGTGCTCATATCGGTCGCCGTCAGTGAAAACTCCGGTGCCTTGGCCCCTACAGCCAGCATATCACGCTGTACGGGATGTTCGTTCGGCCCTACCATCATTCCAGGGCGGTCTGCCATGGGATTCTCTCCTCTTTGTGAATTCGATCTGGGTTCCAAGCCAGATTATAGCGGCGCATGTGGTGTTTTCACACGCCGCCGTAGCGCCACTCACCGTCAACCATCGTGCCCAGCACCGTCACATGCAGCAGGTCTTCCGGCGGGATGGTGTACGGGTCACGGTCTAGCAGCAGCAAATCCGCATAATAACCGGGCGCAAGCTGGCCCTGTACATTTTCCAGGCCAGCCGCATAAGCCGACCCCTGCGTGAAGCCGCGCAGCGCCTCATCAACCGTGAGCTTAGCTTCAGGCCGCCAGCCAGCCGCGCCGAGTGAGCCGTCAGCGCGATTGCGCGTCACAGCCGAGTGAATCCCCTTGAACGGGTCAAAAAGCTCTACAGGCGAATCTGAGCCAAAAGCCACCCGCGCCCCGGCTTCGATTTGCGCACGGGCGTTATAGCTCAGCGCAGCCCGCTCACCCCAGTAACGGTCAGCCACCTCAGCGTCGGACGTGGCGTGGGTGGGCTGCATAGACGCGATGATGTCGAGTTCAGCCAGCCGCCCCACATCGTCAGGGTGTATCACTTGCACATGCTCAATGCGATGCCGCCGCTGTTCACGAGGAATCGCATGTTGCGCTTCGAGCGCCCGCGCCGACGCAAACACATCCAGCACCTCACGTACAGCCCGGTCGCCAATCGCGTGAATCGCCGTTGGCAGCCCGGCAAGCGTCGCCAGATGAACAAGTTCGCGCATTTCTTCCACAGGTGTAACAACAATGCCACAGTTATCCGGTTCCTCTTCGTAAGGGTCTAACATCCAGGCAGTGCGCGGGCCTAACGCGCCATCCGCGAACAGCTTTTGCCCGCCAAAGCGCAGCCAATCATCACCCAAACCGAAGCGCACCCCGCTCTTGATGGCCGCCGCAATGTACGCTTTGTTGATGTACTTGGTCACGCGCAGCCCCAATTCACCGCGTTCACGCAGCACTTGCAGCGCGCCCAGGCAGTCGGGGTTGTCCAGGTCATGAATCGCTGTTAGCCCTTGCTGATGTGCCAAACGCTGGGCGTTCAGCATCCAATCGGCAAGTTCGTCCGTGGCTGGTGCCGGGATCACATCAGCCACAAGGCGCATCGCGGGTGCTTCAAACAAAATGCCCGTCGGTTGGCCGTGTTCGTCCCGCTGAATTGCGCCGCCGTCCGGGTCGGGCGTGTGTGCAGTGATATTTGCCGCGTTTAAGGCCGTTGTGTTGGCCCAGGCCACATGCACACTCTTTCCGGTCAGGAACACCGGGTTGTTCGGTGCGACGGCGTCTAAATCAGCAGATGTTGGGAACGCATCATCAGCCCACAGCGCTTGTGCCCACCCATGCCCCCGTATCCACTCGCCGGGAGGTGTTTGCGCGACGCGCTCCATCACTGCCGCGACCGCATCGGCTTTGCTGGGCACCTCATACACATTGACGTTTTGCAAATGCTCCGATGTCCAGCGCCAATGAATGTGAGCGTCTATCAGCCCCGGTATCACGGTTTGGCCACCCAGGTTTTCACGGACGGTGCCTGTGGTCGCGAGATTCAGCATCTCATCATCGGAGCCGACGGCTACCACTCGCCCACGGTAAAGCGCGAGTGCGGTCGCGTGGGGTGTGCCAGCCGCCAGCGTGTGAATGTTGCCGTTGTACAGCACTCGGTCGATTAACGGGGTCATCGCGCTACCCTGCCCTGACCGCTGCTAACGCTTGCTGCACTTCGTCAGGCGTCGGTGCGCCCTCCCAACCGTCACGCGTCACGGAGGTTGCG
>CAWUJQ010000147.1:0-10368 GCA_963922445.1 uncultured bacterium | reverse complement strand
GCCCATTTTGTACAGGTCAACGGCGGTTTTAAACGGCACCCGGACGGGGAAGTAGTCGGTGGGGGTGGGCAGGGTCATAAGGCAACCTCACGCATTGCGAAAACATCCCTGTGACTATACCTACATGGCGTGACCGCTGCCAGTTGACGGCACTAGTGCAGCACACAGTCCGTCAGATCAGTGCAGGCGCAGTCCAAGCCCTGTTCCAGCAGCGTGAGCCGTGCCTGATATTCCCGGATCGTTTCCTTAACCTCTCTTACCTTCCGTTCCGCGATAGGCCGCCACCGGGCAGACAGCGCCCCGGCTGCGTCGGTATTCAACAGGCTGCGTATCTCTTTCAGTGTGAATCCGGCACGTTGGGCAAGACGAATCGTTGCCAGCACCTCGAAGACCCCTTCATTATAGCTGCGCCGCCCGTTCACGCGGCGTGGCGGTGCAATCAGGCCGATCTCTTCATAGTAGCGCAGCGTTGCTACCGTCAGCTTCGCCCGTTTTGCCACCTCACCAATTCGCATGGTTCCCTCCTTGACCTCAAGTCCACTTGAGGATGTAGCCTGCCTATACCTGAACAGTCTAGAGGAGGAACAACCCCATGAGCAACCACGACATCCCGCTTGCCTGCGACCTAACCGCCCTGCCCGACCGCGCCCACCACGAGAAGATCGGCGCGCAGCTCATGTCTCAGGCACTGCGCGTCACCGCACTTGCCGACGGCTACGCAGTAACATTTCCGATTGCTGCGCTCACATTGGCCGCCGCGTTCATCGACGGCGAACGGCACTGCTGCCCGTTTCTCTACTTCACGCTCTTGGTTCCGCCGGGAGCCAATGAATTCCAGGTGCAGTTCACCGGCTCCGCTGACGTGAAGGCGTTTCTATCGCAGGAGCTGCTGCCGCTGCTGCCCGTGTGATTTAGTCGCGTTTCGGCTCGTAGATGAGGGCCGTTACGCCGCTGCGAAACGCTTTCGCTTCGATAAGGTTAAGCGTGGCAACCGTGCCATCATGGAACAGGCGCTTGCCCTCGCCCAGCACAACGGGATACACCAGCAGCCGCAGTTGATCTACCAGATTGTGCTTGAGTAGCGTTTGCACCAGCGTGCCGCTGCCGTGTACGGTGATGGCCTTGCCATCTTCTTGCTTGATTTTGGCGATTTCGTCCGCAATGTTGGCTTTGAGCAGCACGGAGTTGTTCCAGTCAGCGGTTTGCAGCGTCGTGGAGACGACATATTTGCGCACCCCGTTGAAGTAGGCCGCGCCTTCGTCTTCGCTTTCGGGCCATGCCATTGCAAAGCCCTCGTAGGTCACACGGCCCAGCAGCAGCGCATCGCTGGCGTCGGTTTCTTCGCCTTTGAACGCGGCAATCTCGTCATTCCAGTAGGGCATCGTCCAGGCGGGGTTTTCCATCACGCCATCCAGAGAGACAAATTCAGTGACGATGAGTTTTCTCATTGGCTTATCTCCTCGCGCACGCGCATCAACATTTGACCAAGCTTGTTCTCGCCCACCCACTCACGTTTCTTTTTGTCCCACACCCTGCCGAAAAAGCGGTCATTCCACGTATTGCCCTCAATGAGTTCCGCGTCGCCTGTGGCCAGCAGCTTGTCGGCCAAATCCGGATAGCGGGTGAACTTCTGCCGCACCAGGCTTTCCATGATGTCCAGGTTGATGTCGAACCAGTTCGCGGGCCGCTTGATGCGCCGTCCGGCAACTTTAGCTGCGCTCGGAGTCGCAATGGCGGCGATCTTTTCGCGGCGGGCGGGGTCGTTCGTCTTGGCAGCTTGATAGGCGTGTTCCACGGTGGGGTATTCGACGCCGTCTATTTCGACAGGCGACGGGTGAAAGTTCGATAGGAAGTCGTATTCATCACGGAAACGGGTGATAGGCCGGGTCATGGGTTGAACTCCAACTTGATTAGCACATATATTCTACCTTACCTACCCGCGATTGCGCTATACTCAACTGCTGAGTTCATAACCAATCGGGGACCTTTTGTGAACCTTAACTCGCCCATTGTGCGCGCCTACCTGATTTTGCTGATGGCAGTTCTGTCCGCGTCGTTTGGCCCTACCATTATCCGCAACACCCAGGAAGCCGGGATGTCATCCCTATCGCTGGTGACGCTGCGCCAGATTTTCGCCGCGCTCTTTTTTGCGCCCTTTGCGCTGCGTCACGGCGGGCACAAGCTGCCCACCCTCACGGGCCGGGAGTGGGTGTTCATTGTGCTGGCCGGAGTGCTGTTCGGCACCCACTTGCTCACATTTTTCTACTCACTAGAATACACGTCAGTGTTGGCCTCACTGGTGCTGACGAATACCACCCCCATTTACGCGGCGCTGCTGGGTTACGTCTTCCTCCAGGAGCGCATCAACCGCAGTGTGGCGTTGGGGATCGCGCTGGCCATTGTCGGAATCGTTATTGTTGGGCTGGGCGGGGAAAGCGGCGAACCGCCTACCCGTAGCGCACCGCTGCTGGGCAACACGTTCGCTATCACCGCGTCCCTGATGGCGGCGGTTTATTTCACGCTAGGGCGGTTTATCCGGGGCAAACTGGACTGGCTGACGTATTCGTGGTTGGTGTTCACATTTGCAGCACTGTTCTTCGTGATTGCCAAGCCGTTCCTCGGTACGCAGATTCTCGGCTACTCGCTGGAGGCCTACTTATGGGCGTTGCTGGTGCTGCTGATGGCGCAGGTGCTCGGCCACATGTCGATTAACTTTGCGCTGGGGGCGCTGTCTGCAACGTTGGTGAGCCTGGTCTTGATGATTATCCCGGCGTTGGCATCACTAATTGCGTGGTTTGTGCTTGGAGAAAATCCGGGTACGCTGGCGATTGTGGGCGCGGCAGTGATATTGGCGGGGCTGGTGCTGGCCAACATGAACGGTTCACGAGAGAGCGCAGATTAGCGGGCAGGGCAATCACATCAAATCTGGCATTACCAAAATCCGCCTTAAAGCCCCTAGATTCATCTATGGGGATGTAAAGGCGGGTGGCGTGTGTGAGTCGATTTTTGCTCTGGCAAAATCGGCAGTGATGCCACAGTTATGCTATCATAGTCCCATGCTTAAACAGGTTGACGTGCGGCGAACCTACAAATACCGTGTGTATCGGTCAAAAACCGTCAAACATCTGGTCAATGCCATTGATATTGCCGGGATGATCTGGAACCACGCCCTGGCATTAAGCAGACGCTACTATCGTTTGTTCGGCAACGGGCTTTCGTTTAACGCGCTGCAAAAGCACATCGCTAAACTGCGTCGCCAAGCACCCAAGTATAGGTACTGGCAAATTTTAGGGTCGCAGGCTGTGCAGGATGTGACTCAGCGGCTAGAGCAAGCATACAAGCGTTTTTTCACTGGACAGGGTGGGTTTCCCCGTTTCAAGAAGGTGAAGAAATATTCAAGTTTCACCCTCAAAAAAACAGCGGGTTGGAAGTTACTAGAAGGCAATAAAATTCGCCTACTGGGTCGCACCTACAAGTTTGTGAAATCCCGTGAGATTGCAGGTGAGGTAAAAACGGTCACGGTCAAGCGCGACAGCTTGGGGCGGTTGTGGCTTTGTTTTTCGGTTGTGCAACACATTTTTATTCCAGAAGCCACCACGAGTGAAATCGGGGGCTTCGATTTTGGGCTGAAAACGTTTTTGACCAACAACGACGGACAAACCATCGAGTCACCGCAGTTTTTCAAGCAGTCGCAACGCAACATCGCCACCCTCAACCGTGAACTCTCCCGCAAAAAAGACGGCAGCAACAACCGCAAACGCGCCAAATACCGTCTTGCCAAAGCCCACGATGACATCAAGAACAAGCGCCGCGATTGGTTTTTCAAACTCGCACATCAGTTATGTGACCACTATGAAACGATGTATTTTGAAACGCTGAATCTGCGCGGGATGCAGCGGTTGTGGGGCCGAAAAGTCGGCGATTTGGCGTTTGCCGAGTTTGTGAATATTCTGGAACACATCGCCCAAAATCGTGGGTGCAAGGTCTTCAAAATCGACCCGTGGGAACCCACGACGCAGAGATGCAGCGGTTGCGGACGAAAACAGAAACTCACGCTACGCGAGCGTATTTTTAAGTGCCGTTGTGGTCTGGAACTCGACCGAGACCACAACGCGGCGATTAATATTTTGCAGGTTGGGGCATCAACCTAACGCTTAGGAGTTGTAAGACGGAAACGCTGCTGTCGGTAGCATTCCGCTGCTCTGCTTGAGGCTGAGAATCCCCCGGATTTATCCGTGGGGAGTATGTCAACATAAACAAGGTCATGAGGGGGTTCGTAGGGGCCGGCCCATGGTTTTGGGCGGACACATCGGTCCACCCCTACCAAACACGTTTAGAGAATCATTCTAAGCTAGCTAAAATTTTGGTGCGATTGCCTCGATTAGCGGCTTGCCCCCCCAAACGTTAGCGGAGCGTTGTGCTATACTAGAACGCATGACTGACTTACGCGATATTACCCCCCGCCAAAACCCTGATCTCGTCTACGCGGACGCGCTGACGTTCAACTTTGCCGCCGCGCTGCCCGGACGTGCGAGCAGCCCGCACACCCGCCGCGCCTACTTCCGTTGGATTGACCGCTACCTCGTGGACATGGCCGAGTTTGATCCGACTGAGCGCGAAGAGCGCGTTGAGCGCATGCACACCCTGCCGATTGACACGCTCCAAGGCATTTTGACGGCGCAGCACCTGCGCGCATGGCTCGGCATCCTGCTGATGGAAGGGCAGGGCAAACAGGCACTTGGGCAGGCACGGGCGTCGATTATCACGCTGGCAGATTTGCTGGCTGAAGCCGACTGGGTGAGCTACGAAACCGCAGCGGGGCTTTCCCGCGTCAAGCCGCCCCGCGCCGAAGACGGCCAACGTCCGGGGCGCTGGCTTAGCCCGGAGCAACTACGTGCGGTGATGTCCGCGTCCAGCCGCATTGCCACCAGTGAAAACCAGGCGCTGCGCAACGAAACGCTTGTGGCCATCCTATGTACGATGGCCCTGCGCCGTGATGAAGTCAGCAACGCCCGCTGGACTGACCTCAGCATTCAGAACAACCGGATGGTGCTGCGCGTACATGGTAAGGGCAAAAAGACCGCCGTCATTGACGTGCCGCGCCCGGTTGCCAAGCGGTTGCAGCGCTGGCGTCAGGCCATCATCGCAGATAAGCACCCCTTCCATAACGGCAGCCACATCATCCGGCGGCTGTGGAAGGGCGGCACCATCGGCCTGGAAGGGCTGAGTACGGATAGCATTTGGGTGATTGTTAACACCGCCGCCTCGTTCGCGGATGTGGGTCATGTTGCGCCGCACGACCTGCGCCGTAGTGTGGCCGGGGCGCTGCAAGAGAGCGGCGTGCCCATCGACAAGATTAGCCAGCTATTGCGCCACAGCAATGTCGCCGTCACAGAACGCTACCTCAGCCGTCTGCCACAAATCAACGAAGGTGCGCTGCTCATGAGCGATGTGCTGGGCTTTGATGACGACGAAGACGACGATTGGTTCAGCGTGGGCGTGGAGTAGGGGACGGCCAACGGCGCGTCCGGCAACAGGTTACACCAAATAGCAACGGGTATCGTAGGGGCGCGCAACGGCGCGTCCGGCAACAGGTTACAACCCCGCCCGTTTCCCCTGCGATCACCACGCAACCCTATTGCACCCCGCTACATTAACATAAACGAATCAATTCCCAACTTACCCCTGTCAACATCAAGACAAAATTCATGTTAACGTATACATGATACCTCACACCATGGGGGTTAACGTGCCAATGCATGACTTTTTCATAATTTATCTATATATTGCGAGCGGTTACACAAACGGGAGCCGTTGCAAACGTCATCGTTCAATACGGGAGTGAGCGCACATGAAAGTATTGCTTAACACGAGTTTGATTTTTCTGATTTGTATCACGGCTGCAAAGATACTGGTGCCTATCCAAAGTGCCCAGGCGCAAGGGTGTGAGGGGGACGCCCTCTTCCTTGAACAGGACGGCATCGTCATTGGCGAGATGGAATCGGTTGCTGCAACGGGTACCTGGACGCAGGAGACGACCTTCGCCGGGTTTGCTGGGGACGGATACTTTCGCTGGGCATCGAATGCCAATTCATATGACACCCCTGGGGTAGACATCCTGACCTATGTGTTCCAAATCGAAAACCCCGGCAAATATCGCTTCGCCTGGCGCAATATTGTGGGCCGGGGCAATAACATTACCGAACATAATGACGGCTGGTTGGCCATCTACGCGGATGACTTCTATGCGGAGACCGCCAACGGTCAAAAGTTGCGTCCCAATAACCCAAACCTGAGCGGTGCTAAAGCCGAAGATTGGTTCAAGGTTTACGACAATGGGCGCACTTTGGCCAGCGAATGGTCTACGGATGCACGAACTGGCGACAATCAGGGCTACAAAGTCTACGCCGAGTTCGACAATCCAGGCGTTTACTCGCTGCAAATATCTGGCCGCTCAATCGACTATGTCCTTGACCGCTGGTTCCTGTTTAGTGAGGACGCTGGCTGGGATCAGGCCAGCTTGGAAGTTAACGAGCAAATAGGGGAAACGCTTTGCGACACGCCCAATTTCGCGCCGACTGTTTTGTCTATTTCGCCAGGAGATGGTGAGACGGAGGTCGGTCGTTGGCGAACTATTGAGGTAACTTTTTCAGAACCCGTTACGCCCTCTGGCAATTGGTTTACGTTTACCTGTCCCCCACCCGTTTACGATTATGCTGCCACAGATGCAGACGTAAACATCACGCAGGATGGCAATACATACACCATCGACCCACCGGTTTGGCTACCACGGGGCTACACCTGTACGTTAACCATCAGGCGCGGGCGCGTAGTTGATGCCAGCGGCAACAGCTTAACGGGTGACAATACCTTCAACTTCACGTTGGAGGAAGAGCAGCGCATCTACCTTGAAAGTTACCCACAGCAAATAGCCCCTGACGGCGACATTGTTATCACATTTGGTCAGAACGTAAATAATAGGGGTAATTGGTTTCGCATCAATTGCCCGTCCCTCAGTAGCAGTATATTTAGTGGGCAAGCCAGCGTTAGCGGCAACGGCAACACACGCACCATCAACCCGAACAATGACCTGCCAGCGGGGGACACATGCAACATCGGCATATACAGCGTTACGAGCAGTGCCACAGGGCAAAGTTTCTGTAGTGCCTGCCCCAACTCGTTCTCCTTTGACGTGGTAGACGGGCCACAGCTTATCAGCGTTAGCCCGTCCGGCGGCGCGACTGGTATAGACCCCAACACCGACCTCACCCTCACATTTGACCAGGAGGTGTTCGCGGGAGCGGGCAACCTCCGAATTGAACAGACAGACGGCACGAACATCGAAGAAATGAGCGTGGCGTCGCAGCAGGTCACAGTGGATGGCGATACCGTCATCGTAAACCCCAATTCGCTCCTCAACTATGGTACCAGTTACACCCTCATCATTGATGAAGGGGCCTTTGTGGATGTTAAAGGCAATCCATTCGCTGGCCTGGAGTGATTGTGTGGGGCAGCCGCATTTTGCAGCATGGGGTTGCCCCCTGCCCTTAAACCCATGTCGATTGATGCAGCGCCTTCAGTGCTATTTCGTGGTCAGTGAGGGGCGCGTGTGCTTTTACTTGCCATAGCATTAACAAATCAAATCAAACACTAACCTCACCTTGTCAAAATACACACAAAATTAATGGTAGTATGTTGTCTGACAACTCACTCTGGAGTTGTTATTTTGTTTATCGCAAAATCTCGCGAATGATTACAAGCAGTTAGTCTTAAGCCCATGTCAAATGTCAGGTCAAAAGGGGAACTCTATGAGAGCCTTATGCGTTGCCAGCCTTGTGCTGCTGTTTCACCTCACATCCGTATTGATTGCTGTGCCCACAGCCAGCGCGCAAAACCAGTGCGGTACCGACTTCACCTTTAATGAGCAGAACCGCATCGTGGTGGGCGAGGTGGAAGAAGAACCCGCGCGCGGCGCGTGGGAAGCGCGCACCAACATCAACGACTACACCGGCAGCAGCTTTTACTACTGGGCTGGCGACGACGCGTTCAGGAACCCTGGTAGAGGCACGCTGACCTACAAATTCCGGATAAACAACCCGGGGCGGTATCGCTTTATCCTGCGTGGTTACATTGGCAGGGGCAACAGCGGCAGTGACCACAATGACGCGTTCGTCCGCTTCCCGGATGCAGATGAGTTTTACGCTCAACAGGGCGACAGCATCGTGTACCCCAGGGGCAACGGGCGCAACCCCGACGGCAGCGACCAAACACCGTATCCATCGGAAGGGGATACCGAAGATGGCTGGTTCAAGGCCTACATGAACAACCTGAATGACTGGAACTGGCGCACGGCCACATACGATAACAACGCGCACTTCATCTATGTGGAATTTGACACCGCAGGCGTGTACACCCTGGAAATATCAGGGCGGTCTAACGGGTATGCTATTGACCGCTGGGCGCTGTTTGACGAAAGCATTTACGATCAGGATAACATCGAGAGCACCGCGCTGGAAGAAACCCGCTGTAGCGACAACGCACCGAAGTACGCTGAGTCTGACCCGGTTGACGGCAGAACCAACTATCCTCGCGGGCGCAACCTGACCGTGAGCTTTACCGAACCGGTGCG
Organism: uncultured bacterium; assembly: GCA_963922445.1. GTDB lineage: Bacteria > Chloroflexota > Anaerolineae > Aggregatilineales > Phototrophicaceae > DAOTTY01. The sequence goes on along the minus strand of CAWUJQ010000147.1, from coordinate 1,739 downwards.
GGTCAGCGGTCAGTGGTTTACCATCACCTGCCCGCCCACGTTTGCGTCCATCCAACCGGCAGATTCGACCGTCACGCCCAACGACAACAACCGCCATGTTGAATTCACCATTGATCCTGATGACACGCTGCCGCAGGGCTACGACTGTACATTCACCATCAATCGCAACCGCGTCAAAGACAGCAACGATCAATCGCTGGCGGGCGACAACACGTTCACCTTCAATGTAGACGGGAACCCGCAGCCATTTGTACAAACCATCAACCCGGCAGACGGTGCCACAGGCGTTGCCCCGACCGCGAACATTGCCCTGACATTTAGTGAGAATATGGCGATCAACAACGGTGATCCGTGGTTCACCATCAACTGTACACCGAGCGGGACGCAGGTCAATCGCAACCGTGCCACCACCACCGGCAGCGGCAATGCGCGCACCATCAACCCGGATGACCCACTGACCGTTGGGGACACCTGTACCCTCGACCTTAACACAAGCCGGGTTCGTGACAACCAGGATCAGCGACTCTACGGGCAAGAAATTTTCACCTTCACCGTGGGCGACCCCATCCCGCAGTTGATCAGCGTAACGCCGTCCAGTGGCGCTCGCAATGTTTACCCCAATACCGACCTAACGCTCACCTTTGACGACGAGGTGTTCCGGGGCAGTGGCCGCATTCGCATCCTGCAAAATGGCGCGGTGGTTGAATCACTTGGGGTGAACTCTGACCCCGACCGGGTGCGCATCAACGGGGCCACCGTCACCATTGACCCGGTCTCCCTGCTCATCTACGGCACCGACTACGCCATCACGATAGATGACGGCACATTTGTGAACGGCAACGGCAATCCCGTCCCTGGGCTGACGGAATAACAATTGTTAGGGGTATGATAAGACATCGTGCCCCTGACTTTTGGCCTATTCGCCCCCTCACGCCCATTCAGTAGCCTTACGTGCGCTGGCCTATGATTGACGCCTATCGAACAATTGTGGGCCTTACGGCGTTACTATAACTTCATCCTATAAATTTTTCACCTTTGCACGTCAACTGTTCATCACACCAGAGGTGAAAATGCAAAACCGTTCCGCTCAACCTCGTTGGATAACCATTCTGATACTGCTGGTGGTGTTTACGCTCCAACCGGGGCTGCAAACCACCCAGGCAGCCGCCACTACCCAGTTTGATACGCCCATGCTGCGCAACATCACGGTGGACTCCGCCGAGGGGCTGCAAGATGCGCTCAATAACGCCCGGCCTGGCGACTACATCCAGCTTGAGCCAGGCATATACAACCGGGGCACGGCTGGGTTCGACATTCATAATCGGTCTGGGACGGCTACCCGCCCGATTGTCCTGCACGGCCCCCGCAGCGCGATCTTGGAAGTGGGGCAATATAACGGCTATGCGCTCCATGTGCTGGAATCTGACCACTGGATTATTTCCGGGTTCACCATCCGTCGTGCGCTCAAGGGCCTGATGGTAGAAGACTCCGATTACAACCTGTTCCATGACCTGGAAGTCAAGCGCATTGGTCACGAGGGGATTCACCTGCGTGTGTTTAGCAGTCACAACCGCGTGGAAGGCAATTGGGTTCACCTGACCGGGCGTACCAATACCTTTTTTGGTGAGGGCATCTACCTCGGCACAGCCAATTCCAACTGGGGCAGCACCACCAACGGCAATCCAGACCGCAGCAATCACAACGATGTCATCAACAATGACATCGGGCCACGGGTAACG
>CAWUJQ010000146.1:0-10457 GCA_963922445.1 uncultured bacterium | reverse complement strand
ATCACCCAGGTTTTGCCGGAATTGTGACGTAAATATGACGGAACCGTCACATTTAAGGATGTTTGCAATGTTTTTATTTTAGACGGGGCACATCATCTTTAGCGTGCCCCTACGTGACCGTCGCTTTAGGAGGATTTCATCGTGCTGGCGATCATTGCCTTGAAGTTGTGAATGCGCCCGGCTTCCTGAGCGACAGCGAGATAGTCCTTTAAGTCCTCTTTCGTCTTGGGCACTTCGAGCAAGCGCTTGAGCTGCTTCACTTTGACGCGGCGCTTGGACTTTGTGTTATAGTCGGTCGTCCCTAACGTGTCGGACTTTAGGCTAGCCACTGTGTGGCCTGTTACGGCCAAGCCGTGTTTAATGTGATGCATAAAGCGCGTTTTAACGTCAAACGGCTTCAAATCCAGGATCAATTGCAGCATTTGCTCATCACCGTTGATGGCTTTGTCCACAATGGTGTTGGCGGCTTCTAGGCGGCGCTTACCGCGCTTACTGCGAATCGCCTTATACACGCCCTTCACCATTTGCCCAACCCTCACGACAGATTTGGAAAGGGCCAACGCGCCATTGACTGCTTCGCTGATGAACGCTGCCGATGCACCTGATAGGAAGGTAATCATACGGGCGATGAACTGTCCCGCACTCACCACCGCCCGTGCCAGGTTAATCCAGAAGCCGCGCTTGGTTTTGGCAAACGCATAGGCCCCAATGGAGGCTGCGTTATCCAGCTTGGTACCGCTCTTCTTGGCCGCCTTGCTGTCTACAGTGCTATCCGTTTGCATCAGCTTTTTGTACGTCTTCATGTAACGATGGCGGTCGCGGGTAATTTTGAGTTCACGAAGCAGTGTTTGAATATTCAACACCAGCGACACGGGTGGATTGGTCATCAAGTCCGAAATCTTTTGTATCCAATTCATGTTGGCCACGGCACCGCCATCCGTCTTGACGTCCACAGCACTCATGGTCTTATCGAGGTCTTTGGCGGCATTGATGGCTTCGACGGCGTTCTTGGCATCCATACCGGCTATGGTCATGCTCTGGATGCCAACACCGGTTCCAAACCCTTCTGTGACGGCAGTTCCCCCGCCCAAGTGATACCCCCTGACGGTCAAACCCAGGGTGGGGGCGATTTCGGGTTTGTCGCTTTTGGTGATTTTGTTTTTGCCCTGCGGGTTGTAGTCGCTTTCGTTGTCAATATCTTGGTCGTTGTCCACCTTGTTGGTGGGGCTGGACACGTTTTTCGCCATTGCCTGATCAGGGTCTGTATTGTCCTCGACGCCGTTGCTGCTCTTAATCATGCCGTTGCCCTGGGGTTCTGGGGCATCGTCGTCTACATCTGGCCCAACGGGGACGGCGTTCGGCTTTTTATCTTTTTTGCTGATGCTGATGTCTTTGGCTTGCTTCGCCAACTTGTCTACTTCGGCGGCCCCGGCATTGAGCGCCTCAATGTCCTTGTCCTGCGCCTTGATGTCCACATCATCGGCTTCAACCTCAATCGCTTCGTCGGGGGCGGGCTGCTTATCGTCTTTTTTAGGCTTGGCGTCACCACCGCCACCGTTGTCATCATCGTCTTCTCGCTGGATGATACTCTGACGCTGCAAGATGCCAATCGTGGCCTGGTTGCCATAAACGCGCTGCAACTGGAGAATCTCGTCGGCGTTTAGGGACGCCCCGCCATGCACGTCTACCTTACTGGCGATAGATGACAGTGAAGATGATGAGCCTTGGCTGCTGGTCGTCGGCTTTTTTGACTTAGGCACCTTTGTGCGGTGAGTGCGTTTCGTTCCCATAAAAGATGAGTCCCTCCAGGATACTGTGCAGTTCATAACCAGCGTTTGGTATGGCACCAAACAGACAAACTGCGATTCTCAAATGATTACTTTAAGAATAACACTAGTCGTTGTAGCAATTATGACGATACCGTCACATTTGCGGGGGCTATTTTTGACGATTTCGTCACATTTGGGCGCAGGTATGCCCGTTTGAACTCACAAATGGGGACAGCGTTTACAACAGGGGGGCTGATGCCACATGCTATGGCTAGGATGTGGCATGGAGTGGGGCAGCTAAAGCTTACAGCGCGCAGGATGACAATAGCCGCTGCACTGCCGGATCATCGAAGGATAGACGCTCATTGGGCGTGTAAGCGCGATTCGGGTCACGGTCGGTTGGGTCACGGTCAATGTGATCAGCGATAGTGTCAGGATCACGCAGGTAGATGCTGGCCTGCCCGTAGTCAAACATTACGGCGAAGGACACAATAATCCCCTCACGGTAGTAGAACAGCACCTCTAACCGCCGTCCCCGCTCAACGAGGTCGGGTTCGCCCAACTCCGTGACGAGTTGCAGCGGACAGCCCGTGTAGAGCAGTGTCAGCGAGGTGAGGATTTCATCGTCCCGGTTGAGGATGCCCCGCAGGTCGTCGTGGACGGTGAAGTTACGCTGCGTTTCGCCTGTCAGCGTGACCTCGAACTGTTCGAGGGTGGCGTCGGTTTCTTCCGCAGTGGTAACGCCGACTTCTAAGCCCATCCAACAGGGCAGGTCACAGTCGGAAAAGCAGAAGACCCCCGTGTCGTCTTCGCAGGTGACTTCCTCTTCGGCGTGTGCATGCATCCCGATAGCTGAACCAAGTGCAAGGCTGGCAGCGGCGATCAGTAGGCGCAGTTGGCGTGTCGGCGTCATGGTGAGGGTTCTCTCCCTGGCTAGGCTTCTGTTTGAGATTGTACGTCAGCCGGGACGTATGCCTCACAGCCGTAGGGAAATCACAGGTTTCACGAGGGTGGGCTATGTTCGTACAGTGCCTCAAGATCATGCACGAGTTGCTGCCTGCGACGGGGAAGATCTGTTGTCAGACGGGTGACGCCCACAATTGTGAACGTTGCAAACAACATCAGTATAGCCAGGATGTTAAACACGCCATTCGACGGATTCGATAGAATCAGAGGCAGTAGTAAGGCTATCACAATTGTTAGGCAAGCACTTGTTCCTATTACGAAGACGGCAGCCAGAGTCTTGAGCCAATTGTTGAACACCTCACCACTGATGACCGTATCATTGAGCGCAGGTTGTGCCACAATCCGCCCGATGGCGACAACGACATGACGAGGCTGCTTACTGGTAATGTACTCATGGCGCGGTCGCCCACCATAATGAACCAGGCGAATTTCAAATAGCGCGCTCTTGCCATCAGCTTGCAGTTCACGAGTGAGCGTGTAACTGCCCATGTTGCGAATGTGCAGCAGCCGCGTCACGCTCTCGTCATAGGGCAAATTTGTGTGGATGACAAACGGCTGCGAGGCGAGGAAAAGCCGCCGTCCCCATGTCGCTGGACCCGGCGGTGGGGTCTTTTTGCCAGCGGACGACATGGGGACGTGTGGGGTGTTCGCTTAGCGCGCTGTGACCGGCACTGCGCGAATCTTCTTGTGGACGTTAGCCATGTCCAGCAGGAACTGAGCGCGATTTTCGATGTTTTCCGGCAGCGGCATCTGGTGCATGGGGGTGAAGAACGGCACATCCAGGTTGCCTTCGCTCACCACATCGTTAAACGCCTTGGTGAAGCCGTTGTACTGCTGAATGACCGCGTTCAGGTACGGGTCAAATTGCGTGACGGCCCACATCTCGGCGGCGCTCAACACACTCTCCATCCAGTGGATCATATCCCCGGCCTTGTACTTGTACTCTGGGTCAGAGCCAAGGCTGGTGAAGGTGTCCACCTGTTCCAGCATTTGCTGCATCCCCTGCACCATCTGCTCGGCAGGCAAGTTGATGGGCAACTGCAACTGCTTAAAGTAGTCCGCAAAGTCGAAGAAATCCGGCTGGCGCACGTCACGCGGCCTGAATTCCATCTCCCCGTTGACGGTTTGGCAGTACATCTCCTCGCGCAGGAAGTTCAAACGCTCCTGGGCATCTTCGCGGCGGTCGGCACTCAGGTAGCGCGGCGCGTGCTTGGCCGTCAAAAAGGTGTTCAGCGTGTAGTGGCCGTCGAACACGGGCAGCACGAACGAGTCAATCACGTTGCGCCCGATGGGGCTTTCTTTGGTGAAGCCCTTGCTGCCAACCACAAGCAAGTTCTGCGACAGCAGTTCGTTGATGCGCAGCAGCAGGAACGACTTCATCATCGTGCCGTGGAACATCAAAAAGCTGCTGGCATTGAGCGTGCGCGCCCGGTGGAACATAAAGTCCAGGTTAGCGGATTGCAGGGACAGGTTATACAACTGGCGGAACACATTGCTGAACTCAATCGGGTTTTTGCCGAAGATGTTCTTCGTGGCTAGCCAGTTAATGGACGCCGGAATCGCCTCGCGCATCATTTGCAGGCCAATAAAGCTGCACTGATAGCGGGCGGCGGCGGCCATCTGCTGCACGATGGTGAGGCCGTGGCCCTTTTTGCCAACCAGAATGCCGGGGCCGTCAATGTCGAACTCCGTCAGCACCATGTTGCGCAACACGTGGGTGTCCAGGCGGTTCCAGTTTTTGGTGCTGCTGCGCGGCACCAGGAACAGCGACAGCGAACGCGGGCCGTTTTGTTCGGGGTCTACTTTGGCCAACACGCAGTGATAGTCTGCATGGTAGCTGTTGTTGACCATCCACTTGCCACCCGTAATATGATAGTTGCGCTCGTCGGGGTCGTCGCTTATGGGGGTGGCGTGTGTTTTCAGGCTCAGCAAGTCCGTACCGGTATGCTCTTCCGTCCAGCCCAACGTAAAGATGCTGCCCTCGCGCTTGAGCTTTTCGGCCAGTTCGTGTTCACCCGCTGCGGGCAACATTTGATAGGCCAAAATGCTTGCGCCAGCCGCAATCATGTGGCTGGGGGAATCACCGAAGTCGTCGGTCAAGATTTCCAGCAGGCGCATCATGTTAAACTTCGGCACGATGACATCGTAGATGCGCCGTAGGCTGGTACGAATCTCGTCAAAGTTGACGATCTCGCCGAATTGTTCATCTTGAATAAATGACATTTACACTCTTCCTGTAATACGGGATAACTCGAACACCGGCACCTAGTCCCCTGCGGTAGTATAACACGGGAGCGGCGGAAAGTTACGGTAGTGAGATGTGTGTTAGAGCAGGATTCTATTGTAACAGCAAAGCTGCCCACTTATGATTGTGAAAGATGGCACATTTTTCTACCGCAAATGTCACAACTTCACAAAGTCACATATTCTACTAATGATGGAGATGGAACATGACTCGCATTTTGTACTTCACCCACAGTGGCACGCGCTGGTTGGTGGTTTTGGCGATTTTGATCGCACTCGGTTACATGATTTACAGCCTAGTCACCAACCGCGAACAGAGCCGCATCACACGGATTGTCATGCTGGCTTTTAGCAGCCTGGTGGGGTTGCAGTGGATTATCGGGCTGGTGTATTACCTGAGCTATGGCAGTCAGTTGGGCAGTTATACCCGCGAAGGCTGGACGACCCACCTCACGACCATGACTGTTGCCCTGATTGCGGCCCACCTGTACCTACCGTTTCGGCGGCGCGCGTCCACGCGGGTGTATTACGTCGCCAGCGTTGTGGTGTTGTTCGTCACCAGCGCGCTCATCTGGTATGGCGTGAGTGTGCTGCTGGGCACGGTGGGCAGTCGCTGGCAGTTTGGGGGATTGTACCCGCCGCCGCCCGCGTCCTAGCTTGATTCTCGCCCGCCTGTGGTTTAGAGTGTGCCTCGTTGATACGGACGAGGCCGAGCAAACAAACCCATGCGCCAACTCAACTGGCAAGCTTACGCTGAGCGGCTGAATGATGCGTTGACGGCTGCATTTTCGCACTGGGCGATTGTTGTCGCGCTCATGCTGGCGCTGACGGCGCTGGCTGCCCCCTACCTGGGCGATGCCATCTGGTATGACGAAAACCGCACGTTGTTCTATGCCGGGGCACCCGTCTATGACGACGTGTCCAATGCCGAAGCGGTTCAGCGCATTGCCGACAACCGCTGGCAAGCGCCCATCTACTTTTTGCTGCTGCGGGCGTGGGGCGCAGGCGTCGGCTGGGAGGTGTTCACGCTGCGGGTGCCGTCGCTGTACTTCGGCCTGCTCACTGTCGCCGGGACGTATCACATAGTGAAGCGCTTCTTCAATGTGCAGGTGGCGTTTTATGCGGTGTTCACCATGTCCGTAAGTGCGTTTTACGTCAACTTTTTGCACGAGATGCGCACCTACACCCTGCTGATGGCGCTCGTGGTGGTGATGGTATGGGCTTACGCCTGGATTACGTCTGGGCGCGGGCCGCTGTGGGCGGGCTACACGCTGTTTACGCTGGCCGTGGCGGGGCTGGTGTATGTGCATTACTACAACGTCTTCCCGGTTGCCGGGCTGGGCCTGTTTCACCTGTTTGGGCGCTTTCGCAAGCCGCGCTACTGGCAAACGCTGGCCTGCTTCGCGATGGCGGGGGTCTTGTTCTTGCCGTGGGCACAGGTGCTGCTCGGCGGCCTGGATATGGCCACAGACGACCAGCGCATTGTGCGCAACATGACGTTCTCGCAGGCGGTCAATAATGTCGGCTACTTCTTCGGCAACGGGAACCGGGCGTTTGTGTTCTTTTTGGCGCTGCTGGCCGTGCCGTTCATCCGCTCCCAGAATCAAACGCGGTTTACGTGGGTGTGGCTGCTGGCTAGCTTTGGGGTGGCCTTCGCCGCGACGCGGGTCTTCCCCATGTTGACGGAAACGCGCTACCTGCTCTTCCTGTGGATGCCACTGGCGGTATTGGTCGCGTTAGGCATTGATCGGCTCAAGGGGATTGGCGTGCCGCCCGCCGTGATCCTGCTGCTGTGGGCGGTACTCGCAGCACGCATGATAACCAATCCTGACGAGCGCACGCTCATTCATCCGTGGTACACGCCGCCGCTGGATAAGCTGGTGCTTGAAATGGAGGGGCGCACCCGCGAAGGCGACCATGTGCTGTTCCATCTGCCGCCGAATATCCGGCGCACGCTCGACCAGACGATACTCGACCTGTACCTGCGTGAACTGCCCCTCACACGCACGCGCTTTATCCCCGATTTGAACGCGACAACGGACATCTGGTATGCCAACCGCGTGATTGACGCCGCCGAGGGCGCTGACCGCGTGTGGATCACCTACGAGACGCCCATCCGCAACTGGCGCGTGGGGCCAGTCACTGAGGAAACGCTGCCGCAGCAGGGTTTTGCCTTATGCGGGCTGGTGGAAGAGACGCCGCAGGTTCACATGACGGTCATGGCGCGCCAACCCGACGGTGACGGTGATGCCGTCTTCCGCACGACTGACGGCCACCCCATCGACATTTACCTGCTGCACGAGCCAACCGTTCAGAGTGACCGCACGGTTGAACTCAACCTGGGCTGGTACGTTGACCGTGAGGTACCGCCGGGGCTACACTCGCTGGCCGTACACATCGAAAATGAGGCGGGCGAGATTGTGGCACAGCTTGATGATGGCCTAACCGACGGCAACTTCGCCTGCCGCTATGACAGCTTTTCGCTGGCAGGCGCTGAATCCGGCGCATATACCGTCAAAGCGACCGTGTACCAGTGGCAAAACGGCGAACGCCTCGCTCCCGAACCCGCCACACCAGACAGCCGCCAGACCCTTGCGACCTTCTTTCTCCGTTAAACCCAAATTCAACCCGAAAGGACACCCATGCCACCCAAGATCGCCTTTATTGGTGCGGGTAGCACCGTATTTACTCGCAACCTGACCGGGGACATCCTCAGCTTCCCGGAACTGGCCGACAGCACGCTCAGCCTGATGGACATTGACGCGGGCCGCCTGCAAACCTCCGAGATGATGGTGCGCCGCTTAGCGGATCAACTCGGTGTGAAGCCGACGATCGAAGCCACCACCGACCGCGAAGCCGCCCTCGACGGCGCGGACTACGTGATCTGCATGATTCAGGTGGGCGGCTACAAGCCAAGCACCGTGATTGACTTCGACATCCCGAAGCAGTACGGCCTGCGCCAGACCATTGCCGATACCCTCGGCATTGGCGGCATTATGCGCGGCCTGCGCACGATTCCCGTGCTGCTGGACATCGCCCGCGACATGGAGCGCCTTTGCCCGGACGCGCTGTTTTTGAACTACGTCAACCCGATGGCGATGAACCAGTGGGCGCTCAGCCGGGGCAGCAATATCAAAACGGTGGGGCTGTGCCACAGTGTGCCGCACACTGCCGCCGAACTCGCTGCGGACATCGGCAAGCCTGTGGAAGAGATCAACTACAAAGTGGCGGGCATTAACCACGTCGCCTTCTTCCTGACGTATGAAGACGCCGTCACAGGCGAAGACCTGTACCCGCAAATCCAGCGCGTGTACGACGAGGGCCGTATGCCCGACTGGAACCGTGTGCGCTATGAGATGTTCCAGCGGTTGGGTTACTTCGTGACTGAATCCAGCGAACACTTTAGCGAGTATGTGCCCTGGTTCATCAAGCGCGATAAACCCGACCTGATTGAGCGCTTTAACATCCCACTGGACGAGTACCTGGGCCGGAGTCAGGCGCAAATCGCGGGCTGGCAGGTGATGGAACAGGCTTGGACGGACGGCAAGCCGGTGACAGAAGCAGAGATTCGTGCGGCGCTAGACGGCATCGAACTGATGCCGACGATGCGTGAGGGGCAGGTGCGCGATTCGCTTAACTTTGAGCACTTCGAGCGCAGTGTAGAGTACGGCTCACTCATTATCCACAGTATGGAAACGGGCCAGCCGCGCCGCGTGTACGGGAATGTGCCCAACACGGGGATCATCACTAACCTGCCGGACGGCTGCTGTGTGGAGGTGCCGTGCCTCGTGGACGCGAACGGTATCCAGCCCACACACATCGGGGCGATTCCGCCGCAGTTGGCCGCACTGATGCAAACCAACATCAATGTGCAGTCGCTCACGGTGGAAGCGGCATTGACGGGCAAGCGTGAGCATGTGTACCACGCGGCGATGCTTGACCCGCACACCGCCGCCGAACTCACGCTGGACGACATCTGGGCGATGGTGGACGAGTTGATCGAAGCGCACGGGGCCTATTTGCCGCAGTTCAACCCCGTTCCGGTGGTGTAGGCATTTGGACAATGGGAGCGGACCTATCAGGCTAGGTTCGCCATATGCTTATTAGAAAATGAAAACACGTTTGTACAATGCTGGTTCGGTGCGAACCGCTACTATCATCGACAAGATTTTATCAATGTCTTGCAGGTGATATTCTTGGTGCTTAGCTTCAATATCGTCATTGGATTGAAGGTGGTCACGAAGCGTCAGAAAATCTTGCTCAATCTCATCAATTGAGTCAGTTACAAGATCGATACCATGACCGGCGACACCCCAAACCCAGTACAGGTTTTCCGACTCGGCAACAGGTCGCCAGTAGGTGTTATAGGTATCCTGAAATGTGATTGGCTTGTATTCACGTTTCCGGTCAGGGTCGTTGTAATAAATCATCATTGCAACTGACATGGGTACACCTGTTGGATGTCAAATCTTGTGACCTGAGAATATCACACGAAAAGTGGTCATTGTGATCCCGATACCCCTTATGACCTATGGGAATACGCTGTAGCGCATCCCCATCAGGCTGTGGGATTGGGACATCTACACTATCTTGGTTACTAACGGCAACAGCCCCTAAACGACTAACGCGGTTCAAAGTACCCGTCCTGCAAGCTCATGTAGATGACCTGCCCCTGGTTGTACGACACGCAATCCCAGTTGGGCACAAATGCCGGATCAGCAATAAGCTGCAAGCGCACCCCGCCAATATCGCTGTCCGTCGGCATCGTGACGTTGATGCTGCCCTCAGCCGGGAGGTACTCATACGCCTGGTCAATGGCATAGCCGTTTTTGCACTCCATGCTACCAGGAAAGATTAGCCCTTTTTGCGTCAGGAAGATGCGCTGCCCATTGCTCACTGACCAACTTAACGTCACAGTTTCACCAGGGAGCGGGCGCTCCGGGGTGATCGTGAACGACTCAATACGCGGGTAGTGTAGGTCTGGATTGTAGACGGGCACAATACTATCAAGTTGCGTCAGCGTCGCGCCTGTGAGCGTGTCTACCACACGCAAGCGCAGCACCACGTCATTGCCCTTACCAGGGAACTGCGGCTGCACAACGCCCTCGGCAAAGGCGGGCACCCACTCGTTTTCGCGCGGCAGTTCTACGTTGATAACCTCACCGCCGGGCAGCACCTGCTCAAACACGAGATTAGCCTGCGGCGGGCGGTCGCTTACCCGCCAGTGAACGCGAATCGATTCACCGGCCTGAATATGGTTGGCAGCGGCACTGCGGCTGCGCGGCTCTAGCCACGCGATGGTGGGCGCTTCGGTCACAGGCTGGTAGGTCAGGTCGAGTTGCTGTTCGGCCACTCGCACGCCGCCACGATCTACAACAGATAGGCGATAGCGCGGCACGTCGAAGCTTTGCGGGTGGGCAATCACGAGCGTGTCCGTTTTGGTGGCGTCGAAGCCCTCCCCGATAAGCATCCACTCCC
>CAWUJQ010000145.1:0-10497 GCA_963922445.1 uncultured bacterium | reverse complement strand
CGAGTTCGTGAGCAAGCGGCGTGGCCGCGAATTACGCCACGACGCGGAGGGATCTGGCATTGTGATGGGCGACCACGCGGGACCCGGCGACGATGAGTACAGCATCACGCCAGAAACCCCGGATGAAGAAGCGCTGGACTCGGTGTTAGATCGTCCGCTGCGGCTGGGCATTTATGGTCACATCCACGTTCAGCTTGAGCGCAACCTGGGCAGTGTGAAGTTGGTTAACCCCGGTAGTGTGGGGATGAGCTTCGACGCGCCGGGGAAGGCGCAGTACGCCGTGCTGACATTTGAGAACGGAACCGTTACCATTGACCAGCGGCAGGTTCCCTATGATGTGGATGCTGCAATTGCTGACCTGGAAACCAGCGGACATCCACACCCTGCCACGATTGCCAAGTTATACCGGGAAGGACGCGTTTGATGCCGATGCGCGAACAACTCCTCAGCGAACTAGAGGGGACTAACGATGTGGGTGTGCTGCTCGTCTCTCAGATGGGCGGGGTGCCAGAGGAAATTCAACTGGTGGTGCAAACCGCTCAGTTTGATGAAGCTGCGGGCGGCCTGCGCGAGCGCACGGCTTACATCATTCGTGGGCTGGGTGTAAAAGAACACCGGGTATCGCTAGGAGTGTTTGGATCTTTGTTTTTTGCAGTGGAACATCCCGTGCTTTTCCATCACAACGAGGCGCGCCACGAGATTAGCTTCGAGGGCCAACCTACTGACCCGAATGCGTTTGTGTTGGATATTCAAGCGGCTTACAGCTACGTATTTGGCCCCTGGCGCAACATTGGCGACGACATCAACCGCTCAAAGCCGCTGTTCGATCTTGTTCAGCAAGGGGAGGGTGTGCTGGGGGTGTTCCCCAAAACGGCTGCCGAGCGACTTGTGAAGGTGTTTAATCATCACAATATGCAGGCAACCACTACTGAAGTTGCACCGGAGCGCGACCCGAACCCGAACGAACATGGCCAAACGCAGCGGCTCAAGATGTTAGGCGTGGACGATTCATACCTGATTGCATACTCGTTCATGGTGGACAAGATGGGCGCTGGCAAAACCGAAAAGTAACGCCGTCAGGGTAAGTGGGCATTGAGCCAGCCGACCACTTCCCCTGTTGTCGCCTCATCAAGCAAAGTAATGCCGTGCCCATTGCCCGCTAACCACACAACCTCAATCGCTGGGTAAGCTGCTCCAAGCTCATGGGTAGTACGGGCTGGATAAGCGTCGCGCTGCGATGTGATAAACAAGTAAGGCTGGCTGGCCGCGTCCAATGCCGGTTCAAGCGGTGTATAGCCGAAGTAATTCAGTCCCGGTGAGATGGCGACGGCTGTGGCACAGCTTGCCCCCTCATCACTGCACCCAATTACAGCCAAGTTTGCCCCCATACTGCTGCCAACAATCGCAGCGCGGCCACCGCTGACTTCAGGTTGGGCGCGCAGCCAATCGAGCCAAATGCGGGTGTCACGTTGGGCTTCCGTCCAGTCGATTGCGCCCTGGGTTGCCCCATAACCGCGCAGGTCGGGCGCAAGGACGGCGTATCCGTTAGCATGAAGTTCAGCCGCCAAGGGCGTCCAACTGGTCCGGTTTGTGTAAAGCTGATGCAGCAGCAGCACGCCCGTTGCGCCGGAATCGAGCGGCTCGTAATAATCTGCGTGTAGGGTCAGGCCGTCTGCTGCGCTGACCTGAACCTGTTCGAGCATGGGGATGGGTTGCAAAAAAGCAAACGCAGCGATCACAAAAAGTAGGCGCACGGGTTCCTCACTTGCACGGATAGGTTAAATGTTTTGCCCGAAGGTCACGATGTCATCGGGGAAGAGTTGCTCGTCAATCACACATTCGCGGAACTCGGTATCCCGCGACCCCGCTTGCAAATGACAGCGCACAACAGCTTGCATCGAGTCGCTCGGCAGGTTCAGGCTCCAGTCCATGCAACTGCCAAACTCAGTATCCAGGCTGCCGTCGGCAAGGGCTTGGTCAACCAACGAGCGGCACAGATATTGTACGCGCAAACGCGCTTCGCCGCGCTCTGCTGCATTGCGTGACGGGTATACCGGGCCAGCCGAAAAGGTCAGCATTTGCAGCAGCGGTGCCATTAGCGCAAGCACCATCACCGCGCTGAAGGCCAGTCGCCGGATGCTAATCGTTGGCCGTTCGGGAACGGGCGGCGGCGGCGGGAAGTGCAGGTCTGTAACCCGATCCATCTCATCAACGTCAATGGATTCGCCCTGTTCCAGACGCGCTGCCCAGTCTTGCGCCTCTGGGATGTCGTCAATTGTTCGCAAAATCATACGCGCTTCATCAAATCGCCGATCTTCGATGAGCTGTTGCGCAATGATAAAGCGTGCATAGGTATCGTCTGTCATGGTGTCAGCATCATGGTTACCATTGATAGTATGACGGGGTGCCTTCAGCACCCCTTACGCGACTCAGCCAATGGTGCGCCTAATCGTAATAGTATTCATGGTAATCATATGGCTCGTCAGTTTCATGCGGTTCTTCGGTGGGCGGTGGTGCAGCCTCCCGTAGCTGACGGATGGGTTCCAGCGCGGGGCAGGCAATGTTGCCACTGGCGTCAAGCGCCTGCACCGTCCAGGCGTAAGTGGCCCCACCGTTGGGATTAGCATTGCCTGTATCTAGCGTAATAGACGTGGCGGAGGTTGAGCCAGACGCGACGACTTGCCCTTCATTGCCGAACACGGTTACCTCATAGGTTGCAGCACCGGGATTTGGCGGGTCCCAGAAGAAGGTTTCGACACCAAAGGCCATACCCTCACGTGGGGATGCCTGCCGAAAAATTGAGCAGTCGAATTCCCCCACGATCTGAATCTCCTCCGTTACGACAACAATAGGCGCTGGCGTTGAAGCAGGGGAATTGGTCGCGGCTGGCGGTGCGGTTGGGTTGAGGATGGCCCCCGGAGGCGCACAGAATTGCGTTGGTGCGCTCGGCAGCGTGATGGGATAGTTGAGGACGCTGGCCGGGATGTTCGGCAGTTCAGCGAAGCGCTGGCGGTCTGTGGCACTCAGCGGATTGCAACTGCCCCATTGCCCTGCTGCCTGGGGCAATTGCTGCGCCCCAACCACACGAATGCCTTCATTTGAGAGGTCGTTGACAAGCTGTGTGTTCGGGTTGAGTGGGACAAGCGCCTTGTAGCCTTCTGGCACCACCAGATTATTGACATTGGCGGTGCCATCCAGCACGTACAGCGTCATCTGAGATTGGTTAGTATCCGTTTCTAGCACGACGGTGCTGCCCAGGGAAATTTCGGCATCGTTGATTTCCATGTTGACCTGCACCCCCTGCGGCGATTGGATGACAATGGCATCGGGTGCTTCCTGGCAGTCCGCATTGCCCAGCCCGGTGGAAAAGTAGAAGGACTGCATCGGTGTGCGCACGGTGTCGTCCACGACGGGCAGGTTCTGAATTTCGGCGGCGGGCACATCCACCAGGTTGTAATAGATCCAGCCTGCGGAATCATTGTAGACCACGCGCAGCCAATCACCGGCCTCGTTACGGGCATCGACAGGCACACCAGCCCCAAAATCAGCGATGCTGGTCACGTTAAAGTTTAACCCTGCCCCTGAACGGATGCGGGCACCGCCAGTATTTATCACGCCATCCAGGGGTGGAAAATTGATAAACGCTTCGTCTTGCGGCACATTGTTTGTGAGTTCCGTGTCACCCATAACCAACATGACCACGCCCTGTCCGGGTAGCGTACCAGGCAGGTTAGCCTGGGCGTTAACCACCGCGATGCCCCAGACTGGGTCTTCACCCTCTACAATATCCAGGGCGGAGGCGCGTATCCCGGCTAGCAAGAACAACGCCACGCGGTCACTTGGGATTGAGAACTGTAAGTCGGTTGCATTTTCCATAAAGGTTGCTTGAACAAGCGAGTTGCCGTAGCAGACGGTATTGCGGCTCAGTGTTTCACAAGAGCGGTCGAGTTCTTGCAGGGCGGCTTCAACGGCGGTCGAGCAGACTTGTGCCGTGGGTTGGGCTGCCACAATCGACAGGCTCAAGCAAAACACCGTTAATAACAAGATCATCAAGCGTATTTTTGACATGGGCTTTCTCGCATTGATAAACGCATATACCGTCATTGTAAGCCCATGTGTGGTCAATGACAAAACCTATCCGCCGCCTGAATAAACGCTGAGGGTGTGAAGTGATGCCTCGGAGTGCGTGTTAAACTCGACACAAAGTGGTTAACAAAAGGCAAGCCCATCGTGTATATCCAAATCAACGAGCCAAACCGCCTGGTGCTGCAAAACCGCTCTGTCATGATGGGGTTGGTGCTGGCGTTGGCGGCGGTGCTTTCGGTGACGACGGTGATTAACGTGGCCGTTTGGGGGGCGGTGAATATTTCCACCCAGCAGCCCCTGCCCACCTTCTACTGGATACGCATGTTTGGTCTGTTGGTCGTGTTCGGGTTAGGGTGCCTGTTCGCGTTTGTGGGCGGCCTAACGTCGATTAACGTGCTGCGCGGCACCACTTGCACCTTCGACCGCAACGCAGAAACCGTGACGATTATCAATCCCAATGGGTTGCGGACGCAACAGCAGCAGCACTCCATCTATGGTGTGTCTCACGCTCGCCTAGAAGACAACGATGAGCTTCACACGATTGTGATTTATCTTGTTTTGCGTAGTGGCAAGCATATTCCGTTAGGCACGTTTAACCGATTCGACAAAGAGCGCGCAGAGTCCATCGTGCAAAACCTACGCGCTTTCCTCATCGGTCGCTAACAGGCTATAACGTGCCCGTAACGCCTTCCGTCGCCTGGATTTGCTGAAGCTGCTCGTGCCAGTGAAAGACGAAATAAACCTGTAGTGCCCTCTCGACGGTGTATGGCTCTTTGATGCCGGGGTGAATCACATCGCGGCTGAGGGCTTCCATTGGTACATCCCTGATAAAGTCGCAGATTTCTGCTTCCTTACGCCGAATGCCGCTTACGCTCGCTTCAACCAAACGGCGCTTGAACAGGTGGCTTAGCCCTGCGTCTGCCGTGCGCACCAGGGATTTTGGCACCCGCAACGCGTAGTTGTTGCTGGCGGCCCGCACCAGCCACAACGTCGTTGTGTCGAAGGCAAGCAGACGGGCCAATACCAGGGCCAAGGAACGCCCGTTGTAACGCGGTTGGTAGTGGTACTTTTCTGGCAGTTGGGCCGCTAGGGTCAGCACCATCGCACGCACGTCACGAACCTGACCGACGAGTTGTTGGCGCTCAATGTCGCCATCCAAGTAAATAAAGTTACCGTCACTCATTTTTACTTATCATCCGCTACACTTTCCCTCATATTACGCAACACATCACGAACCGTCAACGGGTGCGACCTTGATTGAGTTGGTTGTAGCACACGTATAATGGCGCACCTGTCACACAAGCACGGACGGAAGACATGCGGCGCGAGCAGATTGGTTGGCTACTTATTATCGGATGCGGCTTTGGGCTGCGTCTACTGGTGGCGAGTGTTCACGGGTTGGAAGGTGACGACGCGTTTAGTTTGGCATTGAGCCACTTGCCCCTGACGGAACTGGTACCGGGATTGATGCGCCTGGAACTGGATGTGCATCCGCCCTTGCACTTTGTGCTGCTCAAAGGCTGGGTAGCCGTCGCCGGAGAGTCGCTTCTGTCCCTGCGCCTGATGAACATTCTACTAGATACGCTCATAGGCGTGTTGCTGGTGCGGCTTGTGGCATGGGTGAACCCGTCTGGGCGTGGCGCAATAATCGCGGCATTGGTGTGGTGCCTGTCGCCGCTGCTGATTTTTGGTGGATGGCTGGTGCGGATGTACACATTGCTGGGCTTGTGGGTGATGCTTGGGGCGGTGTTCATGCTGGCTGCAATTCGCACGCGGTGCTTTGTCCCATGGGTGATTGCGGCGGCATTCGTTACGCTGCTGGCGTTGTATACGCACATTTTGGGGGCGGTTGCTTATGCTGCCATCGGCTTAATCTTGGTGATGGCCGGGTGGCGGCAATCGGTGGGGCGGGCGGCTGTTGTTATTGGCGTGTTTGCGTTTGTAGGCCTGTTGTACCTGCCGTTTGCGGTGCCCACGCTGCGTGTGCTGGCATCTGGCACGCCCCTCGGTGCAGCCGTCAATCCGGCGAATGCGCTTGCACCCTGGCAAATCCCCGGCCAGATTGTAACCACTGTCTTTTTTTATCGCCTGTCAACAGCCTGGTGGATTGTGTTGCTCGTCGTGCCAGCGCTGGGGTGGCTGCTGCGCGATAATGGGCGTCAGCGTGATGGATTCGTCGGCATGGTGGTGTTGGTCTATGTGGGGCTGTGTTTGTTGGGCATTGTTGCTGGATTATACAAGCCCCGGTATGTTGCGTCGTTTGCGCCGCTGTTTATTGCAGTAGCGGCCCTTTCCATGGAGGCCTTGCGTAAACAGCGGGCATCCGTTGCCGTTGTTGCAGTGGCAGCACTGCTGATTGTGATGGCGCGCCAGCTCAACGCGAATTTGCAGTACGGTTGGCGCGATGATTGGCTGGCGGGGGCGGCCTTTGTCGCTGAGCATAGCCTGCCCGGTGACGCGGTACTCGTTGTGCCAGATTGGGGGCAGGAAGCGATGCGTTATCATTATGACGGGGGGGCACCTGTGCGCGGCTTCTTCCCGCAAATTACGCCCGAACTTGATTTAAACGCCGCTTTTGGTGATTACGTTGCAGACTACGACCGTGTGTGGTTGGTGCGCTATCAACCCGAAGTCAGTGACCCAGACGAGGCTGCGCTGGCTTGGCTGCAATCGCACGGCGCAACGGCAACAACGGTCTTTCCGGCGGGTATGCAAATCACGCTATTTGATGCACAACCGCTTGATACCGCCCTACCAGAATCGGCTCGTCCGTTAGATGTACAGTTCAGTAACGTGCTGGCACTGCGGGGCGTCACGCAGACGCAAACGCAGGCACAAGCCACCAACACGCGCCTATATGACGAGAGCGGACGGGTGTTGGTCGCTTTGCATTGGGAGCCACTACAGGACAACGTTACTCATACGCCTCGCGTCCGCCTGACGGATACCTTTGGGCAGGTGTACGGTGGGGCGATTGACCACACAAATAGCGTGCTGTCGCGGCACCCCGTGGTGGAATGGCAGCCCGGCGACGTTGTGACCGTGTATTACGATCTAAATCTGAACCCGCAAACACCGCCCGGCACCTACAACATTGAGGTCATGGTGCTTGATGATGCCGGTGCCCCGCTTGCCGCCACTGGTGCCGACGCGGGCGAATTTTGGGCGGTAGCGGGGCAGGTTCAGGTTCGGTAGTTGGTGGACGCCCGTCTCGGCGTCCAGTTATTGGCTCAGGCTTTTGTTGCGGCGGCCACCTTTGCTAGATAGTGACCGCTGTCCTTGATGGTGCGCTTTTGGGTTTCGTAGTCAACATGCGTTACGCCGAAGCGCTGGCTGTAGCCCTGTGACCACTCGAAGTTGTCCATCAGGCTCCACACAAAGTAGCCCTTGAGCGGGATGCCGTCGGCAATTGCTTGCGAGGCCATCGCAAAGTGCTCTTGCAGGTAGTTGACACGGCGTTCGTCATGCACCGCACCGTCTGCCCCCGGTCCGTCGTTGATGGCGGCCCCATTCTCGGTGACGTACAGGTCAATCGGGTCGTAGTGGTCGGTGAACAGCTTAAAGCTGTCCAACAGGCCCGGTGAAAAGACTTCCCAACCGATGTCGGTGTTTACCACATCCTCACCCGTTGGCACAATTTCACGATAGCCGAGATCAGGCCTGCTGGCATCTGCCTGAATGACCTTGCGGTAGTAGTAGTTCACACCGACGTAGTCCATCGTTTTTTTGATGGCGTCCATGTCACCATCTTGAATGTCGGGGAGGTTGCCCTCGAAGAACTGAAGGCCGCCCTCTGGATAGCCGCCCTTCAGCACGGGTTGAATGTACCAGTGATTGTCGATGATGGATGAGCGATGCGCAGCCTGCTTATCGGCTTCGCTATCGGAGTGCGGGTAGGCCGGGTGCAGGTTCAACACGATGCCAGCCTGTGCGTCCGGCACGTTAGCGCGGATTGCATCAATGGCGTGGCCGTGCCCCAAATACATGTGATGGGTCGCTGCCAGCGGATAGGCCACGTTGTCTTTAAGACCGGGTGCGAAGACCCCCCAGTAATGCCCCGGCCATGCGACGACATGCGGCTCATTGAACGTTGCCCAGTGCTTAACCCGGTCGCCCAGCGCCTTGGTCACAACGTCTGCGTATTCCGCGAAGTCATTGTAGATTTCCCGGCGCAGCCAACCGCCCCCGTCATCCTGTAGCGCTTGGGGCAAATCCCAGTGATAAAGCGTAACGTAGGGGGTGATGCCTGCCGCTAGCAGGCCATCAATCAAGCGGCTGTAAAAGTCCAGGCCAGCCTGATTAACCGTGCCGCGTCCATCTGGCAAGATGCGGGGCCATGCAATTGACATGCGGTAGGCGTCTACATTCAACTGCTTGATGATCTCGATGTCTTCTTGCCAGCGGTGATAGTGATCGCAAGCGACATCGCCTGTATCGCCATTTTTGACGTTCCCCGGTGTGTGGGAAAACGTATCCCAGATGGATGGCTTACGACCATCCTCGTTTGCTGCCCCTTCGATTTGGTAGGCAGCCGTGGCGACGCCCCACACAAAATCGCTAGGGAAGGTGGGTATTTCTGAAGACATGCGCTGTCCTTTGTGTTGGTATCGATGAAAGCGTTAAGATTGTACCCATGCCTGTGACCGCTCCACTGCACGCTTCCAGTCCGCGTAAAGCTGCTCACGCTGATCGTCCGACATTTGCGGCTCGAAGGTGCGTTCGAGTTCCCACTTTTGTGCCAGTTCGTCTGGCGATGACCAGAATTCGACGCCCAGCCCGGCCAGATATGCCGCGCCCAGGGCGGTTGTCTCGGTGATTTTGGGGCGCTCCACAGGCACACCCAGTATATCTGCCTGGAACTGCATCAGGAAGTTGTTGTTTACCGCGCCGCCGTCCACGCGCAGCGCTTGCAAGTCCAGGTCGCCGTCTGCAAGCATCGCCTGTACCACATCACGCGTTTGATAGGCCATACTCTCTAGCGTAGCACGCACCACATGCGCCCGACCTGTACCCCGCGTTAGCCCAACGATGGTGCCACGAGCATACTGATCCCAGTAAGGCGCAGCCAGGCCTACAAACGCCGGAACGAGGTAAACGCCCTCAGTGCTTGCAATGCTGGTGGCGAGCGCCTCGGTTTCTGCTGCGCTGCTGACCAGCTTCATCTCGTCACGCAGCCACTGCACCGCTGCACCTGTGATGAATATAGCCCCCTCCATCGCATACTGCACCGCGCCTGCGTCCCCCAGCTTCCAGGCAATAGTGGTAAGCAGTTGGTTCTTGGAGGGGATCGCCTCGTTGCCTGTGTTTAGCAGTAAAAAGCTGCCCGTGCCGTAGGTGTTCTTCGCCATGCCCTTTTCAAAGGCCACCTGCCCAAACGTCGCTGCCTGCTGGTCGCCCGCAATCCCGGCAATAGGGATTGGGCCACCGAACAAGTCCGGCGCGGTTTCGCCGTAATTCATGCTGCTGGGCACCACTTGCGGCAAGATTGACATCGGAATGTTCAGCTTGCTGGTGATGGTGGTTGACCACCAATGCTTGTGAATGTCGAACAGCATCGTCCGGCACGCGTTAGACATATCTGTAATGTGTAACGCGCCGTTGGTCAACTTCCAGATGAGCCAGGTATCCACGGTGCCGAAGGCCAGCTTGCCCCGCTCAGCCTTTTCGCGGGCACCGTCTACATTGTCGAGTATCCAGGCGACTTTGGTGCCACTGAAATACGCATCTGTGACCAAACCAGCCTTCTCTTGAATCGTTTGGCTGAAGCCTTCGGCTTTGAGCTGATCGGCCATGCCAGCGGTGCGGCGGTCTTGCCAGACGATGGCGTTATGCACAGGCTCTCCCGTGTCCCTGTCCCAGATGATGGTGGTTTCGCGCTGGTTGGTAATGCCAATCGCTGCAATTTGATCTGCGCTGACGTTGTGGGTGCGCATTACGGCCTGCGCGACAGCAAGCTGCGTCTGCCAGATTTCGTTCGGATCGTGCTCAACCCAACCCGCTTGCGGGTAGTACTGAGTGAATTCCTGTTGTTCACTGCCCACGATTTCGCCGTTGTGGTTGAATAGGATGGCGCGTGAACTGGTCGTTCCCTGGTCAAGCGCTAAGATATAGTCTTTAGCCATGTCAAAATCCTGTTGGGTGTTGTTGATCTATTTAGGGACAGTGTAACGCAGACGGGAAAGCGTGGGCAAAACAAGGGTCAAGCGCAGGCGTGATTTCGCTACAATTTGGCGTAGAGTAAGGCTATTCATAACGCAAACCAGGAGGCCCCATGCGCTACTTGACGATCTTGCTTGCCATCACCGCCTATATAGTGCCCGTCAGTGCCCAGGATAACCCCGAGCCACTCGAAAATTACAACACAACGCCGGGCGCGGCTGTGATTGAACTGGAGCAGCGGGGCTTGCTGCC
>CAWUJQ010000144.1:0-10525 GCA_963922445.1 uncultured bacterium | reverse complement strand
CCCGGCCAGGTAAAACAGGATGTTATAGCCCATAATGTTCCACACGCCCGTCATGACGACCGTCCACGGGGCAATGTTAGGGCTTAACAGCCACGGCACTGTCGTGCCTACCGTGCTTTCTAGCACATAATTGAGGACGCCTGCCGTGTTGTTAAACATCAACTGGAAGATAATGCCTGCAATCACCGGGCTAAGCGCATACGGCCACACCAGCAGCGTGCGGTAGATGCGCGCCCCTTTAATGGGCATATGCGCCATAACAGCGATCAGCAGCGATAGGCTAAGGCCGATAAACATAATCGCGATGGCCAAAAAGAAGCTCAGGCCCAAAGAGTACCAATAATCGGGATCGGCAAATAATTCCGTAAAGTTGTCCATGCAAATGAACACGGTGCGGTCACGGCCAAAGCGTGCCAGCAGCGTCGATAGGCGGAACGTTTGGCCCATAGGGTAGTAGTGGAAGAACGCCAAAATAGATATTGTAGGCAGCAGCAGCAAAAACGCGGTCAGCCCGGCCCACTTGCCCGTGAACGCCCCAAGCTGCATCTCGCCCTGCGGCAAAATTGACCGCCCCTGCAAAAAGTAGCCCGCCAGCATAAACACGACCCACGTTGCAAGGCCCACACTTGCTAGGGCAATGCTCCCGCCCAGGATAAAACCAATAATTTCGCGGGTTTCGATGGCAGCGGCCAGGGTTTCGTCAGCGTCCACTTCCACCACAAACGGGCAAAAGTTCATGGGTACCATCACGGCCAGTGCGCCAGCAGCCCCCACGCCTGACCCCAACACGCCGCCCCAAAATCCAGCGCCAAGGCGATTTTGCTGGAACAAAAAAGCCATGATGCCCGCACCGGCGGCGGTAGCCAGCAGGACGACAATCAGCGGTGATATAGCAAACATAGGCGGTGCCCCGGTTATCGTAACTTGCGTTGTGTGCAAAAAATATCCAGCGTGGAATAACAAACAGGGGCAAGAGGGAAACCCTCTCGCCCCTGAGGTTCATTTAGCGGCTAAGACGCCGGGAATCTTACTCAGAGAGCAGGTTGTACTCTTCGAGCAGGATGTTAGCTTCTTCTTCAGCCGCTTCCATGATTTCAGCAACGTCACCGTCCAGCAGCATCGCGTCTTCGATGGCCTGGGTGATGATGTTACGCGTCTCTACGAAGGTACCGAAGATAGCGCCCTGGGTAGCCGTGGTGATTTCGCTGCCGCCCAACTGCTCGGATGCGGTGCGGAAGTTCGGGTTCAGCTCGAACCAGTTGCCTTCCGGAGCAGCGGTGCGCTCACCGTTTTCGAAGTCCCAGTCCAGGTTGTTGTCAGCCGGGATGTTTTCCAGCAGTTCGATGGAGGTGTCGCGCAGCGGGATGTAGCCGCTGGTGATGTGCCAGCTAGCCGCATTTTCCGTGTTGGAAAAGAACAGCAGGAAGGCCAGTGCGCCCTCTTCAGCTTCCGGCTCCAGGCCGTCGGTGATCCACATGGTCGCGCCACCGATGATGTTACCCGTCCAGCCCACTTCGGCGTCGTAAACCATGTTGCTGGTGCTCACTTCGAAGCCGTTCTCGATGGCGCTTTCGGTGATGCCACGAGCGGAAGCGGAGGAGGTCATGATGAACGGAACGGACTGCGTGCTGAAGGCCTGAACGGTGCCCGGCCAGTCGCGCTGTACGCCGCTGTATACATAGTAGCCAGCTTCTTCCATGTCCTGGTGCCACTGGACGATGTTCAGGGCAGCTTCGCTGGTGAGGTCCACTTCGGTAGCGCGGGCGTCACGGCCATTGCCGTTGTTCACCAGGTCGGTGTTCTGCTGGGCCAGCCACTGCTCAAAGAACCAGCCGTGGTTCGGCCAGGTGATGCAGCCGTCAATGCCCAGCTCTTCGGTCTGCTCAGAGAAGGTGGCGCAAGCCGCTTCCAGTTCCTGCCAGGTGGTCGGGATTTCTTCAACGCCAGCAGCGTCCATGATGGTCGTGTTGGCGTAGAGGATGGGCGTGGAGCTGTTCCAACCAACGGAGGACCACTGGTCGCCGATGGTGTAGTAAGCACTTACCGGGGCAACGATGTCAGCGAATTCTACCGGCTGGCCCAGCACTTCGTCGCGACCGTCGATGATGTCAGCAACAGGCTTGAACCACTCGCTGTCGATAGCGAACTGCGTGCCAACTTCGAACAACTGGATAACTTCAGGCGGGGTGCCCTGTTCCTGGGCCAGCGTGTAAGCGTCCAGCAGCGGCTCGTAGTCGCTGTAGTCCTGGATAACAACGTTATATTCCGGGTTTTCTGCATTGAACTGATCGGCAGCACTCTGTGCCCACTCCAGGCGGTGGTCGGTGAAAGCGATCCAAACTTCGATTTCAATCGCTTCGTCCTGAGCGAAAGCGGGGGCCACGCTGAAAGCAGCGATAACCAGCAACAGCAGAGCAATCAACTTGCGGTTGTTCATCTAACCTGTCCTCTCGAAATCATTTGTGACAATAATGAGGTGCGTGTGCGGTCTAAAGCGCAACGCGGTGATAAAATAACGCTGCCATGTTAATCAAGTTGACTGAGGCGGTTTAAGGTTTTACGAAGTTAAGTTAAGTTAAGTGGACTTGCGTCCAATTTTAAAGAAATATAATACGGGCGATACCCGTTCGGGCGCTTGCGGCGGTGGAGGGTGGCAGTTCGCGCATTCGTCACAGTCTGGTAAATGACTGTTTGTTGCACTAAACTGGCACGCTGTTTCCCCTAATTGCGAACAAGCTGAAAGACGATTCCATTGCCTAACAATGCACTCAGCGGCGTGCGTGTGCTGGACTTCAGCCGCGTGTTGGCCGGGCCAACCTGCACCATGATCCTCGCTGACCTGGGCGCGGATGTCATCAAGGTGGAGGCACCGGGCCGGGGCGATGATACCCGCCAGTGGGGGCCGCCGTGGGTAGGCACTGGCCCCACCCGCCAAAGTGCCTACTTCGTCAGCGTGAACCGCAACAAGCGCAGCCTTACACTCAACTTAAAGTCCGACGCAGGCCGCCAAATTGCCCGCGACCTTGCCGCCCAGAGTGACATCGTTGTGGAAAACTTCAAAGTGGGCGGCATGGCCAAGTTCGGGCTGAGCTACAACGACCTGGCTGCCATCAACCCGGCCATCGTGATGTGCAGCATCACCGGCTACGGGCAAACTGGCCCCTATCATCAGCGCCCCGGCTACGATTACGTCATCCAGGCCATGAGCGGACTCATGTCGATTACCGGGCCAACCGACGGCGAACCGCACAAAGTCGGCGTGGCCATCTCTGACGTAATCGCCGGGCTGTTCGCGGCCAACGGGATTCAAGCGGCGCTGCACCACGCACGGGCAACAGGCGAGGGCCAGCATGTAGACATCTCCCTGCTGGATACGCAAATCGCCTCCCTGGTGAATATCGCCAGCAACTACCTCGTCAGCGATAGGATTCCGCCGCGCCTGGGCAACGCCCATCCCAACATCGTGCCCTATCGCACCTTCCGCGCTACGGACGGCGAGTTCATCCTGGCCGTGGGCAATGACCGCCAGTTCCAGCTGCTATGCCAGATGATCGACCGGCAAGACCTAATCGAAGACCCGCGCTATGCCACCAACCCGGCGCGAGTAGACAACCGCGACACGCTAGAGCCGCTGCTAGACGCTGTATTTGCGTCCAAGCCACGCGCAACCTGGATTGAGCAGTTACTCGCGCAGGGCATCCCCGCCGGGCCGATCAACAATATCGGCACCGCGCTAGAAGATCCGCACATCCAGGCGCGGGGCATGGTTCAGCAGATGACCGCTGCCAACGACGAGGCGCTGCGGTATATTGCGTCACCGCTCAAGCTGAGCGCTACACCGCCGCAGGTGTACAGCCCGCCGCCCGCGCTTGGCCAACACACCGATGACGTGCTGCGCAATGTGCTGGGGTTGGATGGCACGACGATTGCGGCCTATCATCGCGAGGGCGTGGTGTAGTCATGCTTACACTACTTTTTGCGGAACCATCGCCACATCAACTTCAACAACGCCTTATCCTGGGTGTGGATTGCAGGCGGCGCGTGCCTGGGTTTGCTGCATGGGCTGCTCCGCGCAAACATGTAGCCGAGCCAGCGTTAGCTCGGTATGATGACGGCATCACAATCGCATGCAACTACCCCAAGCCAACCCCATGACCCAAGATTCCACACCCAAGCTAGACCCTCGCATCCGCCGCACCCGTAAACTCATCGAAGACGCCTTCATCGACCTGTACCGCACCAAACCCATGAAGCACATCACCGTTGGCGAAATCACCGCCGCTGCGGGCATCAACCGGGCCACGTTTTACAAGCACTACCAGGATAAGTTCGCCCTGTTTGACGCAATCGTACAGCAGGCGTTTGAAGCTCACCTGAGCCACCACGTGCAGCCCGATGCCCCGCTAGACGAAGAGACGTTCCATAGCCTCGTTTATGGCACCCTTTTGTTTATCCAGCAGTGGCGGGCCGGGCGCAGCTTGATTGCCGAGGAAACCGAGCAGATTATAGAAACACGCGTGCAGCACACCGTCTTTGACCGCATCATGCACTGGATTGAGCCGAACTACCTCAAAGGGCCGTGCGAAGCCGGAACCGACGTTGCAGCCACGGCTGTGAGTTGGGCGGTCTTCGGCGTCGCAATACAGCTATCCAAACAAAAAGAAGCCCTTCCCGTTGATGCGGTTGCCAGTGAACTGGTGAAGATGCTGGCAGGTGGGCTGTGGACTACACTCGTGGGCTATTACGCAAAGGCGCAGTCTAGCACTGCGGACGCGTAGCCATGACCCGGCCCGCGCGCTACTGCCATTGTCAGACAACCATACAAGATAGATTGGCATTTATTACCGTCCTGGTGAGGCACTGCTAATTTTACACTAATCACCCAAACCCAGGATATAAAGCAGTTGTGTCGCCCAACTAATGGATAGATGAAAACGAATTCACATAATCTGTTGCCACCGGCAAAGGACTTTCTGCTCAAACCTCACCCCTGTTCGCTGCGCTCACTGTCCCCTCTCCACGTGGAGAGGGGAAGGAGAACCGAAGGTTCGGGAGGGGTGAGGTGTGGCGGCGCATCATATGAATCCGAATGCGTTTATCCATAATCGGATACAATACCAATAATCTGCGCATTTGTAGTATACTTTCTTTATACTCAGGTGATTGAATGTATCGGCTACCATGCCAGCGATAAACGTCTCACAAGCGCTGTACGACAACCTGCTGCAACTCGCCCAAGCTGAAGGCACGTCCATCGAAGCCGTTCTTGAGCAGCGCTTTTCGTCACGAACAAACGACACCCACAACCTCGCCCAAATGCTAGACACACGCGATGCTGTGCCTTACATGCTGTACATCTTTGATCGGCGTCTGGGTTATAACACGTTCGTTAATCGCTATACGCGCAACTTCTTCGGCAAAACCCTAACAGAGATTCAAGCGTTGGGTGCCCAACTTTACGTGGAAACCCTCCACCCTGATGATCTCCCCCAACTAGTAGAGTTCCAGGTACAGTGGGACGACGCAGATGACGACATGGTTTTCACTAAGGAATATCGAATGCGCCGTGCCGACGGTGAATACCGCTGGCTGCGCAGCTATGAAGCCGTCCTCGACCGCGACGCCAGCGGCACACCGACCCAAATCATAGGCACCGCCATCGACATCACTAAAGAAAAACTGCAAGAGGAAGCCCTGACCGCCAGCGAAGCCCGTTACCGCACCATTGCGGCAAACTTCCCCAGGGGTATGGTCGCCCTCTACGACCATGATTTGCGATATACGCTGATGGACGGACAGGGTCTACAAGTCATTGGCCTGACGCCTGCTGACTTTGAAGGCAAACGCCTGCGCGATGTCTTCCCGCCAGAAGTTTACGAACGGGATGAACCCGCGCTGTTGGCTGCCCTACGCGGAGAAACAAATACCTCTGTTATGCCTTTCAGTGACGAGTACTTCAAAGTGACAACCCTCCCCGTAGAAGACGAGCAGGGCAACATCATGGGCGGCATGGTCATCTCGCAAAATGTCACAGAACTGAAACAGGCCGAAGTGCAACAGCGCGAGTTAAATACCGTTCTGCAATTGGCCATTAAAACGGCAAAGGTCGGCTTTTGGACGCTTGATATGGACACGGGTGAACTCAAGTGGAACACGCAGCAGCACCACATCTACGGTATTACCCCACAGGAGTTTGCCAGAGACGTAGATGGTTGGCGCAAAGCAGTTCATCCCGAAGACAGTGAATATGCCAACAGCCGCTTTGAAGCCATCGCCACCGAAGGTGAGGTCTATGATATCCGCTATCGCATCATTCGGCCCGACGGCGAACTGCGCTACATCAATGCCTCTGGCATAGCCCTGCGTGACGCTGACGGCACCATCACCAAACTTATTGGTGTCAACCTGGACGTCACCGACTACGAGCAATCTAAACGTGAGTTGGCCGCCAGTGAAGCGCGCTACCGGGTGCTGTTCAATGGGTCAATCAACCCGATTGTTGTTTACGATGCCGATGCCAACATCGTGATGGTCAACAAAGCGGGGTCACAGATATTTGGCACCACAGCCGCACAAATCGTCGGCAAGTCTTTGGGTGAATTCTACCCGCACGAACTTGATCGGAGCATTGAACGCTTCAAAAAAGTTTTGGCAGAGCAAAAACCGCTCTTCGTAGACGATCAAGTTCAAGTCGGCTCAGAGCAGCGGTGGTTTAGCTCTATCTTACAACCCG
This sequence comes from uncultured bacterium, assembly GCA_963922445.1. Taxonomy (GTDB): domain Bacteria; phylum Chloroflexota; class Anaerolineae; order Aggregatilineales; family Phototrophicaceae; genus DAOTTY01. The sequence continues at coordinate 3,792 of CAWUJQ010000144.1, read as the reverse complement.
CGCCCGACGAACACGGCACCATGCGTTACATCCAGGCCATCTCCTACGATGTAACCGACCGCAAAAAGGCCCAACAACTGGAAGCCCGCCGCGCCGAACTCGCCCACCAACTCGCGCAAGAACAAGCCCTCGCGCAAGACCGCGCCCGCATGTTCTCCGTCCTGGTGCATGAGTTCCGCAACCCGCTGACCATCATTCGTTCCTCAAGTGACCTGCTCCAAAACTACACCGAACACTTATCGCCCACCTCCCGTGAGCGCAAGCTGGCCGCCATTAACGCGCAGGTCAACGAGTTGGATGAGATGCTTGACGAAATTAGCCTGCTGTCGAAGGCCACCAGTGGCTTTTTACAGTATCAGCCGCAACCCACTGATGTGCACTGGCTTTGTACCAGCCTGGTTGACCAGCTACGGGACGTAGCCAGTGCCCAACATACAATCACGCTCGCGCTGATGACGACCGACCAGATGGCCATGCTTGACGAAAAGCTTATGCACCGTGCGCTTGCCAACCTGGTGACGAACGCTATCAAATACTCCCCCAACGGGGGCACAATTCGCCTGCGCGTGGTCCAAACCGAAACCGAGTGGCTTTTCTCCATCCGCGATCAGGGCATTGGCATCCCTGCCGATGAGATTTCCAGTCTGTTCCAGCCCTTCAAGCGGGCGGGCAACGTTGGGCGCATCCGGGGCACCGGGTTGGGCCTTTCCATCGTCAAAGAGATTGCCCAAAAGCACGGTGGCTCCGTCACCGTGCAAAGCGAAATCGGTAGGGGCAGCACCTTTACCATCAGCTTACCCGTTTAAGCAAAGCGCATCTCAGTTGATCTAAAATGCGCTTACTGCACTGCTGAACGGGATGATGCAGCAGCTATTGACCTCACTTACCCAACAGAAAGCGCTCTTTATGAACCACACACCGGACTGGCTTTCCGACGACAACATCCAGCAGCACAGCGTGGATGTGCGGCAGTTTATGGGCTTTCGGCAGGCCACCCTACCCGACGGGCTGCGCGTCATTGACGCCTACAATAGCAGCGGCCTTCAGTACACCATTTTGCCAGATCGCGGCATGGACATTTGGGCGGCCAGCTACAACGGCAAACCGCTGACATGGCTCAGCCAGGGGTCACCTTTTTTACCAGACATGAGCCAGGGCTGGCTGCGGCAGTTCAACGGCGGCCTGCTCACCACGTGCGGCCTCACTCACGTTGGCCCACCAGAGGCTGACCCCGCAACCGGTGCGCACCGTGGCATACACGGCAAATACACCTACCAACGCGCTCACACCCTCAATGCAAACGCAACCACCCTCACCGCCACCATTGCCCAGTCGTCACTGTTCGGTGAACAGTTGCAGCTTGTGCGCCGTTACACCCTCACGCCCGGTGTGCCGCGCATCGCCATTCACGATGAAGTGACCAACCTCGCTGACGAACCGTCACCGTTCATGCTGCTGTATCACTGCAACGTGGGCTATCCGCTGGTGCAGGCGGGCACGCAGGTTACCGTCGCTTCACAGGTATACCCCCGTGATGAGGCAGCCCAGGCCGCCGCATCAACCTGGCAAGCGTATCAGGCACCGCAGCCACGCTTTGCCGAACAAGTCTACTTTCACCACGTCCGCACAGACGGCGCAACGGCATCTGCCGCGCTTATGAATGCGGATTGGGGCCTGCTGTTCGAGTGGGACGCCGCCGCCATGCCCTACCTCAGCCAGTGGAAAAACACCCGCCAGGGCATTTTCGTCAGCGGGATTGAACCCGGCAACTGCATTCCAGAAGGCCAAAACGCTGCCCGCGAGTCCGGGCGGTTGGTGATGTTGCAACCGGGCGAAACCCAGGCGTTCACGCTGTCCATGACGGTACTTGACGGCGAACCCGCCCTCAAAGCCGCCACAGATGCTATCCAAGCCAGCGCAGAACGGGGAGAGCTTGTTGCGGGATGTGATCTATCGGGGTACAGCCACTTGTAGGCAAACAGCCAATCATCACAAAACGAAAAAGCCGAGAGCGTGATGCCCTCGGCTTTTTTTGTTGACTTGCTATGCTGGCGCGCTATTCGGCGCTTGCCTCAGCGGTCGCACTATCTTCGACAGCCGCTTCTTCCACCACAGCTTCGGGTTCAGTCGGCTCTGGAGTGGCCTCAGTCGGTTCTGGGGTGACCTCAGTCGGTTCCGGTGTGGCTTCCGTCTCAACGATAACTTCCGTCTCAACCGCCACTTCGGTTTCCACAGCGACTTCCGTCTGAACAACCGCTTCGGTAGCCACGTCAGACGGTTCTTCCGTCACGATGGCCGTTTCTTCCGTCGCACTCTCGGTGGCAACTTCCGTAGCGACAACCACGTCTTCCGTCGCGCTCTCAGTAGCAACTTCCGTAGCGACAACCACATCTTCCGTCGCGCTCTCGGTGGCGACAACCACATCTTCGGTTGCGCTCTCTGTGGCAACGATCACGTCCTCAGTTGCGCCCTCCGTAGCGACCACAGTGTCTTCCGTGGCGCTCTCGGTGACAACCACGACGTCGGTTGCATCCTCAGTTGCCGCTTCAGTCGCCTCTACGATTTCAGTCGGCGTCGGTGCTTCATCAACCAGCACCTCGTCAAACTGCCACAGGTCAGCCGCCTCTGGCCCGCCAATCCACACCATACGCACGGTGACGGTCTGGCCAACGAAGGCACTCAAGTCTACTGTTTCCGTCTGCCAGCCCTCAGACGGCAGGATAACCGCCGGGGTCAGCCATTCGCCGCCATCAACCGACTGTACCTGTACCGCAGCAGAGGCCGTGGTTGCCGTCAGGTTAGACTCAAACGTCAGTTGCGGGGCAACGGCTGCCGTCAGGTCGAGCGGCTGTTCCCACATCAGGGCGGCGGTTTCAACACCCGTTGCCTGCCAACCCAGGATGGATTCGTTAGCCGCGGCGTCTGGCGTCAGCGTCCAGGTGCCATCACCGAGCGGCGTCCACAGCGGCGCGCCATCATCCATTGTTGCCGTGACTGGCAGTGCCAGCGCGACGATTTCCTGGCTTTCAACCGTTGCCGCTTCGGTGGCGATTTCTGTCGCGATTTCCGTTGCAAACTCGGTTGCGACTTCGGTCACTACAGCCTCTTCCGTCACCACAGCGGCCTGTGCCATCAAGCCCGCACCCTGAGCGCCGGGGCAACTGAAGCCGTTAATACCACTATTTGGCAGGTAGCGCAGGTTCACATTATCCACCTCAATGGTGGTCGTGGTGTCACTGTCGGCAATCTCGATGCTTACCTGCATCCGTTCCCAGTCAACGCCGCTCACCGCTTGCAGCGTAAACGTCTGCGCCGATTGCGTTACGTTCACATCACACTTGATGGCCGCTTCTACGTTGTTGCCGTTGCTGTCCTTACCACGCAGCGCAATTTGAATCGTCTTGGCCGTGGACGAAGACTTGTTCAGTTCCACTGTCATCTCAAACGGTGAACCAGCCGGGGCCGTCTCGTTCACGTTTTGGAACAGCCACGCGTTGTTACCACTGGGGTCGCTACGACGCGCCTGCATCTTGCCATTTTGCACGTCCAGCGGAGCCAAACGGGCGTTGTTACGCCAGTTCTTGGTTGGGTCGCTCCAGCCGAACCCACCGTTCAAGATGAGGTTCGTGTCGGCTTGCGGTGCGTCAACACCGCCGCCACCGGGGTTATCCGATGCGCAGCCATTCTGGTTGAAGTTGCTGTTTGGCAAGTAGCGCAGGTCTACATTATCCACCTCGATGGTGGTCGTGGTGTCACTGTCGGCAATCTCGATGCTTACCTGCATCCGTTCCC
>CAWUJQ010000143.1:0-10638 GCA_963922445.1 uncultured bacterium | reverse complement strand
AGATTTCACCGCCAGAAATTTCCACGTTTTTGCTGATGATCGCCAGAACAGACTGCAAAACTTGTTCTACGCTTTGGCTGGCGTTGATGGTTTCGCCCATTTCCCCGATGATCCGCATAGAGGAGGAGATACTGACGCCATTGCTGTTGCCATTAGTGTGACCGTTCTCGGTCAGTTCGCGTAACGTCACGATGGTGCGCATTTCACCCTCTGCGGGGATTTGCAGCGCAGCGCCTTCAACCCAGCGATCACCGAGTTGGAAGGTGGCCACAGATTTGCCTGAGAAAAGCGAACGGAAGTTGTCTACTGGTTTGGTGTTGCGGGCAACATATTCAAGTGACGGTGTGCCTGCTCGTAAGTTGAGCCACTGCCGCGCCTTTTGATTGATGTGTAATAGCTGGCCGTACTCGCTGGCGATGATGACCGCGTCAGGGTCTTCTATGGCGGCTTCGGCATTTGTGTTGAGGAGCTTCTGTTCGAGTTCGGGCTTTGAGCCTAACTCACGACGTTGGTAAACCCATACACCCAAACCAATCAGGATGATGGAACCGGCGATAATGAGGATGAGGGCAAAGTTGAACATGGTCGCCTGTGTATTTTCTAACTGAAATCAAACAAATGTTCGGGCGCTGGTTACACAAAAGCGGCAAGGGTGCCCCTGCCGCCTGTGTATTGGATTGGCCTTACCAGGAAGAGAGCAGCTTCGATCCTGCATCGGCGCTGCTGAGTCCTCCGCGACGGTCTTCTGCGGCTAATTCGGTGATTTCACGAATGTCTGAAAATTGGTGCGTGCGTGTGGAAACAGCCCCAACAGACAAGGTCATCAGTGGGGTTTGCCGTTCCCCGCCGTCTGACGTGGGGGCCAGGATATACTCGCGTTCGCGGTCGATAAAAGAATAGTGCTGTTTTACTTCTTCATCGAAACGATCTGCCAAAGTTTGTTTTAACTTTTCGTATTGGTCGCTGTGGGTTATCACAACGAAGTTATCACGGCCCGGATGCCCAACGTAGTCGTTGGGGGTACCGGCTTCGTCTACCACCTCACCAATCAATAGGGCCATAAACCGAATCACTTCGTCGCCAGCCACAAACCCATACACTTCAGTAAAGGCGTCGAATGTGTTGATCTTCACATCCAGGTAAGCCCAATCCTGGGGTTGGTGCATCAGCGTGCGCAAATGCTCCTCAATCAGGCGGCCTGTGGGCAGGTTCGAGCGTGGGTCAATCTGGTTTTGGCGGTCAGCCGCGGCGATAGCGTTTTGCACGCGCAACTTAAGTTCTTCGATGTCAAACGGTTTGGTGATGTAATCGTCTGCACCGAGTTCGAGTCCGGCGATTTTGTCACTGCGTTCGTCGCGCTGGGTCAGAAAAATGATGGGGATGTGGCTGGTGCGGGTTGTGGTCCGCAGTTCGCGGCACACATCGTACCCGTTCATATCTGGCAGCATGATGTCGAGGACAATCAACTTGGGGAGCTGTTTGCGGGTTGCGGCGAGTGCGTCTCCGCCCCTGGGTGCAACCTGAACCTCGTACCCTTGCCCGGTAAAATAGATGCGCAACATGTTGGAAATGTCGAAGTCGTCCTCAACGACGAGAATGCGTCCCTTGCTCACAAGGTAGCTCCTTCACTTTCGCTAACGTACGGGTGCCCCCGACGAGATGGTTGCCGAGTTTGATGCTGGGATATATGCGGCTATTTATAGCGCTATATTCCCCAATGATACTAGGAATACGCGTCGAAAGCTACCAAACTCACCACACAGGTTGCGATTTTCAAACAGCTTTTTGATAGATTCTTTACGCGTGGGCAGGTATTTGGGGAGCAGAACGGGTATTGTGGGTTGCATTAGGGCGGCAACGGTGACCAACGCTTGCGATTGAGAGCGGCCCGTTCGCGAACGGCTGCGATCACTTCATCGCTCACAGCCACCTCAAAACTCCTGAATCCACCCAGGCGAAAGCCATGCCGCGACGCAATTGAGGCAATTTCTAGCGACTGCTCTACCGGGATGTTTTTGCCAAGCGTGTAGTCTTCGTAGCGACGATCCATCGCCAGGGCCATCGTTTCTGCCATGCAAGCGAAGGCCATTTTGGGCGGGAAGCCGAAGTTCAGGTTGAAGTTGACCGGCCCCGGCACTTCGACCATCCCCCCCTCAATCACCAGCACATCGTCGCGTTCCTCATACACCCGGCGCGACACATCGCGCGGGCGGGCCACATCACAGACGACTGCGCCCGGTTTAAGGTGCTGTGGTTCGATAATGGCCGTTAGCGCATTGGTCACCGTCAGGATGAGGTCTGCTTGGTAGATGGCGCGGATGTCTGTCCCGGCAAGCACGGTTGCACGGCGGCCCTCACACAGGTCGCGTACTTGCTCCGTAGGCTCGGCACGGCGACCAATCAGGCGAAGTTCTGCACAGTCGTTGGCAATCATCTGAGCGCAGGTTTTGCCAATCGCACCCGTTGCGCCTACAACTGCTACCGTCGCCTGTGTGATGTCGATGTCCATGCGGCGGGCGGCCTCGCGAACTGCTTCTACAGCCATGTAAACCGTATAGCTGTCGCCCGTCGTGACGGGGATGTCCAGGCGGTCAGCCACCGTCTGACCGGCGTCCCCGACGATAGCGGCGTAGGCCCCCAGGCCCAGTATATTGGCCCCTAGTTTTTCGGCCAGGTGACCGCAGGCGACCAGCTTGTCATATACCTCACCAATCGGCAGGGACATCATCGTAGGGGGTGTATATGGGGCGGCAATAAACCATCCCTTGATCTCGCGGCCCGTTTCTAGCGACCGTGCGCCCGTCACTTCGGACACATAAACAGGCGGGAAGAAGCGCGAGAAGAAGTTGATCTGCTTTTCACTCAGGATTCGCCCTAGAAGTGGATATTTGAGTGCGACATGTTTTTTGATTTGTACCGGATGGATGATAAATGCGAATGTGTCATCGACCATAACCGTTAGAGCCTACCATTCGTCCCAAGTTTCGTGGAGGTCTTCCTGGGTAAGCTCGCCGGGTCGCGGATACAAGCGGCGGTGAGCTTCTGCCCCACCCTTCACATAGTGATGATCGCTTTCCTCAAACGTGATCGTTCGGTTAATCACGCGCCGTTGGGGTGATGCAGCTAGCACCACGTCCGATTCGATCATACGGCCTGGGAAGACGATCAGGCCTGACCCCAAGCGGCAGTTGTGGCCAACTGCCCCACCCAACACGGTTTGTCCGGTGTCTTCGAGGACGGCATCAGCATTGGCGGCGGCAATTGGTTTGGGCACCGTCCGCAGCCCGTGATTGAACTCGTCGCGTTCTACATGGCCGATCAGGTTGAAGTCAGTAAACGTATTGCCCGCGCCGATAAAGCTGTTGCGCCCGATGACGCACATCTGCAAGCAGGTGTTCTGGGCAACGATGGTGTTTTCCATCAGAGCGGTCATGAACAGGGAAGCACGGAAAGGCAAAAAGCAGCCGTCACCAATGGTGCTGAGCGATACAACGGAGCCAGAGTCTATCGTTACGTTGTCACCAATTGTACAGTTGTCGATGACAACACCCGGCCCAATGCTGCAATTTTCACCAATTTTGGCCGGGCCAGTGATAATGGCTGTGGGGTGTATGGTCGTCCCACGCCCAATTTGCACAACCTCGGAGTTGCTGAGCACCTGTTTTTGCTCAAGGATGGCGCGCCAAAACAACTTGAGTGAGTACAGGTTATGAGAGCGGATGTACTCGTCAACACGGCTGGCACGGGTAAACACACCGAAGATGATGCTGGCCACATACACATGAAACCACGTTTCAATAAATAACACCGCCCGTGACGGTAACAGGTGAACCAGGTCACCCGGTTCCGTAGCCATGAAGTCAGGGACGGTGTAAAAGCCCTTGCGCTTAGAATCGCTAGGGATGACGATGGTTGTGATGTCTGGCGTGAAGCCGCGTGGCAGGTACCAGAAGTCTAACGTGTAGATGGGTTCGGCTTCAGCGGTGTAGCTCTCTTCCAGGTTGTGCGCCAGCCGGAAGGAGTACGTGGCGTAACACGGGTCATTGCGCGGTACGGCGGCCCGAACTGCGCGCCCGCCCAGTTCTTCTGCTTGAGTGATGAAGTAATCCAAAAACTCTTCATCAAACCACAGGCTGTCACGGTAGGCAATTGCTGGCTCACGGATGGTAAAGAACTCCATCTGGAAGTTTTCGTCCGTGATTTTGAGTGGCTTGGCCAGCTCAATCTTGTAGCCCTTCTCACTAAAGTACTTGGAGATGAGCGTTTCCTGGTAAAAACGCAAGGGGCGGTTGCCAATCGTGAGTTGGTTGGCGGGTTCATTGAAGGGCGGTACCGGGTTCGGGTCTTCAAGGATGTAGCGCTTCATGACCGTTGCCATCGGTTTATCTGCTCCGCTGTTTGTTTTGTAAGGAAAGACTAGCCGTTATTGAGGAAATCAATAACGGAGGTGTGAAAGCGATCTGGTTGGTCAAGCATAATGAAGTGGCCCGCATCGTTGTACCAGTCCACTTTGGCTTGGGGGACGTACTCGCTTAGCACATGGGCCTGCTTTGGGCTTACAATAATATCTTTTTTGCCGTACATACCCATCACAGGCATGGAGAGGTTGGCTATATCCGCCCGCAAGTCTGTATCGTGAAGGGTGCCGATGCTTTGAAAGAAGGAGTTCACGGTAACTTTTGAGATGTCGTCAGAGATCATTCGCGACATGGCGCGGCCATCGTTGGCCATGAAGTAGGAATAGCCCCGCAAAAAAAGCTGCATCAGGTTGGGGAACGTCCAAACAAGGTTGGCAAAGCTTTGATTGCCAGAGGCTTTGAGCAACACGTTTAAGGACGACCCCTGGATGGGCGACCCGATCACCACAACCTTGACTACCCGTTCTGGAAAGCGCACCGCACTGCTTAGGGATACCGTACCGCCCATTGAGTGGCCCACCAGTGGCGCTTTGACAATGCCCAACCTGTCCATGAACTGGTTGACGAGCAGTACAAAGTTGGTGACGGAAAAGTCCTGCGAGCGGTCAGTCGACTCGCCAAAGCCAAAAAAGTCCAGCGCGTAGGTGCGAAAGTCGCGCCCAAACACCTCAATGGACTTGCGCCACAACGACCACGATCCTAGCCAACCGTGAAGCAGCAACACGGGTCGCCCACGTCCATAGGATTCGTAATGGACGATGCCTTGCTCTGTAACTAAGGTTGCCACGTTAGGTTAGCCTTTTGCGTGGGTGCAGGCACGTGCCGCCACGTGCCCTGGCGGTATGGCATTAACTTTCCATCTCTTCGAGGATTGAGTACAACAGTTCCAGCAAAACCGTCTTTACACTTTCCTTGTCGGTCGCCACGCACGGCAGCAGCTTCACGTCTTCCTCAATGCGCAGCGCAATGCGCAGGTCTTCCGGGTCCCACGCGTCGGGGTGGTCTTGCTTATTGGCAGCAACAACATAGGGGGTGGGGGCATAAGCGCGGAAGGTTTCCAGAATGCTCTTGGCCTCGCGGAAGGTTTCTGGCTTGGCGCTGTCAACCATCACCACAAAGCCCAGCATACCTTCTGCCAGAATTTCCCACATAAAGTCGAAGCGGCGTTGACCCGGCGTACCAAAAAGGTACAGCACCAGGTCGTCGTCTACTGTAATACGACCGAAGTCCATCGCGACGGTGGTCTGCTCTTTCACGCGGCTCTCGGCGGTGTCTTTAGAGATGCCTTTTTCCGTCTGCACCACTTCAATTTCACTGATGGAGCGGATGAACTCTGTTTTACCGGAACTGAAAGGGCCGGTGATGACCATTTTTACTGTTTGCATTCGCGCACCTGCTTTTCCAGATTGTGAACCATGTTAAGAAATGGGCTGCTATGTGACTACAGGGCCTTGATTTTGTCAATCAGCTTGACCACGACACCCTCAGACACCTGCGACTTGCGACGTGCAGGCTTGCGTGGGCGTGGGCGCGACGGGTCGCCATCGGCAACTTTGCCATCGGCGGGTTTGATGACCTGCACCAGCCCGGCCATCATTAAGCCGTACACCACGCGCCGGATTTCCATATCCGACATGTTGTTGGCTTTGGCAATTTGTTTGATGCTGTTTTGCGGGTTAACGAAAGACACCACGCGCCACTCTTCAACGCTCAGGTGAATCCCCTTGAACTTCTCTTTGGGATTTTCTGGGAAGCGCAGCGCCACGTTGAGGTCTGGGATTTCGTCAAGCAGCTTTTTGCCCTGTTGGATGCGGCGCGATGCCTCGATGATGACGTTTTCGAGGTCAATGGGCACCAGGATGCGGTCAGCGTTTGGCATCGCATTGTCATCAAACCGGAATGGCCCGTCTTCCCACGACAGCATGTTGTAAACCACATCCAGCGTGTGCTGCTGAATGCTGGACACAATGTCGTTTTGGCTGACGTAGTTGGCATTGATGAGTAGCAGGGCGAGGGCCTTGTCGTTGCTGTTTTTGGCACGCTCACGGATGATCTTCGCCTGCGAGTTCGATAGCTTACCGGCCTTATTCAATACCGTAATCAGGTCGGCGTCTTGCCCACCGACGGACGCGTAGATCAGCTTGCCCCCACGAAAGGCGATCTTGCTGCGCTCAGCGCCGGCCTTTTGCTTGGGCTTGTTCATTGCGTCTTTTTCGTCGGTCTCAATTCCCTCATAGACGGTTAACATACCCGTCTTCCCCGCAAGGTTGATGAGGTTCAGTACTTGTGTTGCACTTATGTCCTGTAAGTTCGCCTGAAGTGGCATCTAGGCACTCCGCTCGTCCATGTGATCGGCAAATACCGACCAAATCTGCTGAATGTTACATGCCGATTATAGCCAGCACCTAATGGCAAGTCAACTAAGCGGCAACGCGGGGCCATATTGGGCCGGGGCGGTTTTTACACTTTGTGACTACTCACCCGGCAATTTGTCGCTTAATCTTTTGCGCTGGTAACTAGTCCGTCTGGAGCGAATGACGTATGGTACGGTGTCGCGGTAGTAGCTAAGCCTATCTTGTAACAACTGCATCTCCCCTTCTTAAGTGCATCGGAACCCGCTGCGCTCTTTTTGCGTTCCCCTTTCACATTCAATCTATTCATCAGCATAAAGGACAATTTCATGATCCAGTCACACCATCGTGTTTGGTGGCGTTTGACGTACTTTGCGTTTGTCATGCTCGTTATCGAGTTCCTGGACGAGTTTGCGTACAGCGCGCTTGAGGCAGCACGCCCGCTCATTCGTGATTCGTTTGCGTTGACCTATGTACAGGTGAGCCTTATCACCACGGTCCCCGTGTTGGTCGCCATCGTTGTTGAACCCGCCATCGGTTTGTTTGCTGATGCCCACCGCCGCCGGGCACTTATTGTGGGTGGCGGGCTTTTGTTTGGGCTGGGCCTGGTTGTGCAGGGGCTTTCTTCAACGTTTTGGGTGTTTGTGCTGGGTGCAACCCTACAAGCGCCAGCTAGTGGTGTGTTTGTCAATCTCGCCCAGGCTGCACTCATGGACGATGACCCAGCCCGCCGGGAAAATCGAATGGCGCTGTGGACGTTTAGCGGCTCGCTTTCTGTTGTGATTGGGCCGCTGCTGCTGGCTGCGACGGTCGCTTTAGGTTCTGGGTGGCGCACGTTTTTCGTCCTGACAGGGGTGTTGTCGGTTGCAATTGCACTGTGGGTTTGGCGAATGCCAGCAGCACATGAGGCGTCTGCGGCGCAGGGGCGTGCCGATGAGCCGGCAATCCGGTTGAGCGAACGTGTAGCAGTTGTTGTTGACCTATTACGAAGTGGGGCTGTGTGGCGCTGGCTCATCCTGCTGGAGTTTTCTAACTTGATGCTGGACGTGTTGTTTGCGCTATTGGCCCTGTACATGGTTGATGTGGTGGGTGTCAGTCAGGCGCAGGCGGGCATTGCAATCGGTGTTTGGACGGGGGTGGGCTTGCTGGGCGACTTTTTGCTGATTCCGTTGTTGGAACGTGTGCGGGGCCTTGTGTATTTACGATTGAGTGCCACAGTGATGCTCGTGCTGTTCCCGGCGTTTTTGTTGGTTGATATGTGGGCCGCCAAGCTGATGCTGTTAGGTCTGATCGGCCTGTTTAACGCGGGCTGGTATGCCATCTTGCAAGGTCAACTTTACGATGTGCTTGATGAGCAAAGCAGTGCGATTCTGATTGTGGGGAATGCGTCGGGTTTGTTCGGCGCATTGTTGCCGCTCATCCTGGGGTGGGTTGCGCAGATGCAAAGCCTGGAAGCGGCAATGTGGTGGCTGCTGGCGTCCCCGATAGTGTTGATCGTCGGGTTGCCCTATCGCAACGGCGACGCTGCTTCGCAGCAGGCTCAGTAGATCAAATCGCCAGAGATGAACTTTTGTGTGCGTGGGTCTTGCGGTGCGTTGAAGAATGCCTCAGTCGGTGCAATCTCAATCAGGTGGCCGTCCAACAGCAGGCCCACGCGATGGGCCAAGCGCTGCGCCTGAAAGATGTTGTGCGTCACGATTACAATGGTTGTGCCGAACTGTTTATTCTGTTCGCAGATGAGGTCTTCGATCAGGCGCACATTGTACGGGTCAAGGTTGGCGGTGGGTTCGTCTAACAGCAGCACGCGAGGCTCGGTGACGAGGGCACGGGCAACGGCCACTCGCTGCATCTCGCCGCCAGAGAGCTTTTTAGCGTGGGTATACGCCAGATGGGTCAGCGATACACGCTCTAGCATCCTGGTTACGGCGGATTTGTCCGCTTTGCCACGAATATTCAAGCCATAGACGATGTTTTGGTAGACCGTGCGCGACAGCAAAAACGGATGCTGAAATACCATGGTTACCTGGCGGCGCTGCTCAACCGGCGCAGCATGGGTTGCAAGGCGCTGTCCATCCAGGCACAGCCCAATGTCGCCGCTGCTTGGGGTTTCTAGCAGGGCCAGCAGCCGTAGCAGCGTGCTTTTACCCGCACCACTTGGCCCCACTAGCGCCAACACTTCGCCCTGCTGCACGGCCAATGAACCAATGTTGAGGGTCGTGCGGTTGCCGTAACGCTGTTGTACGGCGTGCAGGGTGTAAACGGAGTGGCTCATACGACGGGGCGGCCCTGCGCTTGTAACCCGACCAGAAGGGCATTGGCAACAAACGAAATGCTCAACAGAATAATCCCCAGGGCGAGTGCCAGGTCGAAGTTGCCCTGGCGCGTTTCCAGCACGATGGCCGTCGTCAGGACGCGGGTACGCCCGTCAATGTTGCCGCCAACCAGGATCACTGCACCAACCTCCGAGATAATAGAGCCGAAGCCCGCCACAATCCCGACGATCACGCCAAATCGGGCCTCATAAAGCTGCGCCCATGTGACTTGCCAGGGGGTCGCCCCTAGCGAACGCAACTGCGGGCGCAGTGCCGGGTCTACCCCGGCTACACTACCCATCGTGACGCCCACCACAAGCGGAGTCGCGATTATCACCTGGGCAATAATCATGGCCGGGACTGTGAACAGCCAGCCGAGATCACCGAGGGGGCCGCTGCGTGACAGGAACAAAAACACGACTAACCCCACCACCACCGGAGGCAAGCCCATCCCGGTGTAGACGAATACCGTCATCAGCCGCTTACCGGGAAAGTGCGCCAAGGCCAGCCAAGCGCCAATCGGTACACCGGTAAGCGTGCTAATGGCTAATGCGATGGTGGTCACTTGAAGCGACCGTAACGCAATCTCGATAAGGGCTGGGTCTAGTGCAATGATGAGGCGCAGCGCCTCGGCAAAGGCATCAATCAGGGTTTGCATAGGGCGCGGCTAGCGGTTAGCGGCTTGGTACGGGACAGAATTTGGGGTGAATAGTTGGGTGGCACTGACTTCAAAGCTGGCGATCATCTCCTGCGTGGGGAGTGAGGTAATCCAGTGGGCAAATGCCTGACCAAGTTCTGCGTTGACATCGGGTTGGGTGGCTGGGTTAACCGGAATGACGCCGTAAGGATTAAACAGCAACGGGTCGCCCTCAATGAGAATATCGAGTTCAAGGCCTTCTTCCAGGCGGGCCATGTAGGTCGCACGGTCGCTGAGGGTGTAGCCCTGTAGCTCATTGGTGATGGTCAGTACAGCACCCATGCCCTGCCCAGCAGCGTTATACCAGTCACCGTCCGGTTCAACCTCGGCGGCGGCCCAAATAGCAAGCTCTTTGGTGTGGGTGCCGCTGTCATCGCCGCGTGAAACAAATGTCGCTTCCGCAGTCGCGATCTGTGTCATAGCCGCCGCCGCATCCATTATATCGCCGCCGATAGCTGCTGGGTCGTCTGGCGGGCCAACGATGACAAAGTCGTTGAACATCACATCGTAGCGGATTAAACCGTTGCCCGATGCAACGAAAGCATCCTCGCGGGCGCGGGCATGAACAAGCAGCACATCGGCGTCGCCGCTTTCACCCAAGGCCAACGCTTGGCCTGTGCCCACCGCCACAACATCAACTTCAGCGTTATACGTTGCTTCAAAGTCTGGCAAGATGAAATCCAGCAGGCCGCTGTCAAAGGTGCTGGTGGTAGTTGCTAAAATCAGCCGCCCCGGTTCACGACCTTGAGCCGTGGCCGCGTTCATACCGAGGGTTAGCAGGCAGCAAGTGAGTAAAAAGAGGGCATATTTTTGAGGGGAGTGCATGTCGGTTCTCCGCATGGAGCATTACAGTAAAGTAC
>CAWUJQ010000142.1:0-10984 GCA_963922445.1 uncultured bacterium | reverse complement strand
ATGATTTTGCGATGCTGCATCTCGCGGTTGTGAATCTTGCTGAACATATCGGGTAGCTCCGGCAAGCCAATGGTGTGTGTCACCATCTGCTGGAAGCTGAGCGTGTCCTGCTGCATAGCTTCTATGGCCAATGCCCACTCACCACCGGGGAATGGTGCTGAGTACGACATCCACGAGCCATACACGTTGATTTCTTGGCGCATGATGTGTTCAATAAATGTGAGCGGCAGCGTTTTATCTTGCGGTTGATTGCCCACGAGTACCAGCCGTCCGCCGGGGCGCAGGCTACGGGCCGCCTGTTCCAGCGCAATCGGTGAGCCTGCACATTCTACCGCGAGGTCAACCCCGCCGCCTGTCACCTCACGGATTTGCGAAACGGCATCGCCCTGCTGCGGGTTCACAGTTACCGTTGCGCCAAACGATGCCGCCGCTTGCAGCCGATTGTCGGCAATATCACTGGCCACGATTTGGGAAGCGCCCATGTAACGCGCCATGATGACAGTCAGCAAACCGATGCTACCCACTCCCATCACCGCAACTGTCATCCCAGGCTCAAAGCCAGCGCGTTGCAACGCATGAATGGTTACGGTTGTTGGCTCAATCAGCGCGCCCACATTGATGTCGAGGTCATCTGGTATGATGACGGCGTTTTGCTGCGGTAGTGTGACAAATTCTGCAAAGCTACCATTCTGCCGCGAGCCGATAAATGAGTAGTTCGAACTCGCCGAGTACAGCCCGCGTTGAGAAGCGTCTGACGTCATATCAGGGATAAGCGGGGCAATGGCAGCACATTTGCCGATCAGGTCAGGTGATACCCCACTCCCTACGGCCTCAATAGTCCCAGCGGCCTCGTGACCCAGAATCAGCGGCATCCGCTTAGCGTGCCCGTGAAACACACGCAGCAAATCTGACCCACAAATTGACGTGGCATCCACGCGAAGACGAACCTCACCGGGTTGGGGTTCCGGTGCCGTTACATCCCCATAAACGAGGGTTTCAGCTTCTTTGAGGACAACAGCTTTCATCGTAACGTTAGCTCCTGGGTTAATTGCACAATGTGGTCAAAGTCAGGGGTTAGCTTTTCAGAAAGATGCAAATAGAAATCGAATATTTTTTGGTAGGCAGCGTGATTGGCCACGTGCGGCGTAAACTGCTTTCGGTCAGATAGAATACTGTCGATAGCTGCGGGCAAATCATCAACTGCGCCGACGGCATACGCGCCCATCAGGGCCAACGCAAGCGTATTATCGCCTTTAGTGCCATTGGGGTGCTGTGGAATGGTAAACGGGCAATTGGTAATATCCGCTTTGATTTGGCACCACACATCGCTGTTGGTCGCACCGCCGATGCCAATCCACTCGTCAATGCGGGCACCGCCCTGCTCTGCGACCTTCACATTGTGATACACGGCCAGCGCACAGCCTTCCATGATGGCGCGCACAACATCGCGGCGGTGCGTGTTGAACGACAGTCCGAAGAACACACCGCGTGCGTTACTGTTCCACAAAGGCGAGCGCTCACCGGACATATACGGCAGAAAAATCAACCCGTTCGCGCCAACCGATGACTGCACAGCCTGTTCATTGAGCGCTTCAAACGACTCCTCGCCAAAGTGCGCTCGAAACCAGTTCAGAATGCCGCCGCCTACGGTGCCACCTTGCAGCAAATAGGTGCCCGGCACCACATGATGCGAGAAAATCAGGCGCGGTTCAACAATGACGGTATCCGTGCAGTTTGACAGGCCAAACGCGGTACCGCCCTGGTCTGCCGTTTGGCCGACTCGTGCCACTCCTGAACCGAACGCGCCCGCTGCCGCATCTAGTGCCCCGGCAATGACGGGCGTACCCGTTTGCAAGCCTGTTGCAGCCGCAGCAGCCTCCGTGACCTCACCAACGAGATCAGTCGGCGCGTGTAGGGGCGGCATTTGCTCCAGAGCAATGCCCAGCCTCTCGGCAGCCTGTTCGTCCCACTGTTCACGCCGGATGTCAAAGCAGTGATAGCCGTAGGCCTGCGTGTAATCGCAGCTAAACACACCCGTCAACTGCTGGACGATATACCCGGTGCAATCCAGGAACTTGTGGGCACGGGTGTACACATCTGGCTCGTGTTCACGCAGCCACAGCAGCTTCGGCGTCATGTAA
Organism: uncultured bacterium; assembly: GCA_963922445.1. GTDB lineage: Bacteria > Chloroflexota > Anaerolineae > Aggregatilineales > Phototrophicaceae > DAOTTY01. Next base: position 8,843 of record CAWUJQ010000142.1, on the reverse strand, counting down.
GCCGCATCCAGCGGGTTAGCAACGAGATTGACCAGTTCGCCGGCATAGGCTTGGTTACGCAGCCAGGCGGCTTGCTCCTCCGCCCGTCGATCTAGCCAGATCATGGCGTTGTAAAGCGACTTCCCCTGCTCATTCACCGGGACCAGCGCCCAGCCCAACCCGTCAACGCCCACAGCCCCGATTTGTGCTGCATCAATACCGCTGACAACCTGTCGGGTTGCGTCGCATGTCGCTTGCCACCACGCCTCTGCCGGAATATCAGCCCAGGTGGGGTGAGGCCGGTTGAGGTCATAGGCTGCGGACGCACTCGCCACGAGCGTGCCGTCAAGCTGCCACAAGCCAACCTTTGTGCTAGATGTGCCGATGTCAATACCGAGGAAGTAATTTGAGGCCATGCGTTACCCCTTTTTGGTGAAGGCGGTGCAAGTTAAGAGGCCGTCCGGGCGTCTTCATCGTCCAGGTAACGCGTGATGCGGGTGTAGGCATCATTGATCTGCTGCATCCGGCGGGTGGTGTCTTCGTGCGGATTAACGTCCGGGTGATGCTTGAGCGCCATCGCACGGTAGGCACGCTTAACCGCAGCCCGGTCTGCATTGGATGCGATGCCAAGCAGCTTGAAATAATACCCCATTGTTGGGCGATAGCCCTTTTTGGACGTGGTGTTGTCCTCCCAGTACGAATCCTCGTCTTTGGCGTCAAAGCCATCAAACCGCCCCACCCGCCAAAATCCCTTGAAATTCGGCAGGTTGGTTTCCACGGTTTCTACACCAATGTGACCGATGTTAACGTCCGAATTGTGCTTAATCATGTAGTCGTAAGTGGTGCCAACGCGAGTAAACCCTACCTCAAAGATGTGTGGGGCGTGCCGCCACGCATCATAGCCGTAGATTTTACCGCCATACAGTTCCAGCAAGGCCAGCATCCAGTCATCTGCCTGATAGACTTGCCCGTCTGATGGCATGAACATATCTGCCCAAAGGATAAGGATGGTGTAATATCCCTGGCGGGCGTTTTCCGCAAACAGATATTCAATTTCGTTGATGGAGATATAACGTTCAACGAGGTGAATGGCAACAGACTCGCCTGTTTTAAAATCCAGAATGACCACATCGCTGCCGTCGTGCCACACTTCTTTGACCTGCGGCGTTTCCATTAACTCATTAACAAGGTGGACGCGGATTTTGTGGACATCAAAACGCATGGGAATAGCACTTTCTGCAACATTAAAAATTTCTCATCTGTTATGTTACACCATGCACAACATAACTCGCTACTGTGACGTGGCCAGGATGCACTATCGACCTACCTGAAGAGTTGCTCACAATTTGCCATTAGCCGCCGCACATTGAGTAAAATAATGTGCAAACCGTTATCGTAAGCATGTTCAAGATACCCTATGCCAATCAATACCATCCCACAAACGCTGCTCAACCAACCTACCGATGGCCTCAACTTACGCGGGACTACCCTCCGCGGCGAACTGCCCACCGGCACACCCACACTCATCGTATTTCTGCGGCACTTCGGCTGCATCTTCTGCCGTGAGCAAATCGCTGACCTGCGCCGCGTCAGCGAAGCCAACCCACACTACCCGCCTGTGCTGTTTGTGTACCAGGGCAGTGTAGGGCAAGGGCAGGACTTTTTTGCACGGTTATGGCCAGAAGCTAGCGCGATAGCCGACTCCCCCAAAACGTTTTATGACGGCTTCGACGTTGCACGCGGCGGCATGAAAGAAATGTTTGGGCCAGAGGTTTGGGCCTGCGGCCTGCGGAGTGCGGCAAAGGGCCACTTCATCGGCATGAAAGTAGGCGACCCGTGGACGATGCCTACGTCTTTCCTGGTGGATGGCGACACGGTGCTGTGGCGCTACGAAGGTGCCCATGCTGGCGACCACCCCGACTTTGAGCGCATCCCGCAGCTTGCCGGGCTGCCCGTTTAGCCTATGACACACGCACTCAGCCTGATTGCACTGCACGGCAACGGCGGCGGCGGCTTTCGTTTTGAGCGGGCTAAGCCGTATTTTACTGACGCGGTGAACTTCGTTGCGCCCACCCTACCCGGCTTTGCGGGCGTACCCCGCAACCCGGACTTCACCACGCTCACGGACTACGCCAATGCGCTGCACGCCATCATCGCAGAGCAGGCACGCCCACGTGTGGTACTCGGTACGGGGGTGGGTGGCACCATCGTCCTCGAATTGCTTCAGCATCATGCAAGCGATGTGGACGGCGTCATACTGCACGCGCCCGTCGGCACCCGGCTAGACACGCGCCTGTTCCCCAAGTTGATGAGCCTGCCGGGGATGAAAACACTCGGCCAACACACTTTCGCCTCACCACTGACGCGCCCGGTGTTCCGGCGGCTGCTGTTTAGCCACCCACTACCCGACGACTACGTGAACCGCTTTTTCGATGAGTATCGGCGGTGCAGCGTGTTCGGGCAGATGTTTGAGATCATCACGCCAGAGTGGTTTGCATCGCTCAAGCCTGTACAGGTTCCGGCAGTGCTGCTGTGGGGTGAAAAAGAGAAAATCCTCAGCGTTGATCAGCTAGAGGACTATAAAGTGCTGCTGCCCAACCACACCGTCCACATTGAACCGGACTGGGATCACTTCCCGATGGTGGAAACGCCGCAGCAGTTCGCAGAAGTGGCTACCCAGTTGGGGCGGGAACTTATCGCCCAGCCCGCCCCAAACAGGGATTAGTTCTGCAACACGTTCTGCTGCCAGCCGTCTTCAATAGCAGACTGTGACTCCGGCGGCATGTCCGGCGCAAAGGCACTGGCCAGCGCTGCCGGGTCAGCGGCGGCGTCACCCAACTGCTCAAACGAGGCTTCTAGCTGCTCAAGCGCTTCGCCTTCTACGCGGTTGATGTCAATCGCGTAGCCCAGGCCAAACCCGCTTTCCGGCAAAATCTGCCCAGCCTGACGGTCTGGCCGCAGGATGAGGTTAGCCAGCACCATAGCCCCTGCCGCGTTAGACGCATTCGAGGGGATAGTAACGTAGCTGTAGTCGCCAATCATATACTCGTCAAACACGTAAGCACGCGCCGTCGGCGGGATCAAGCCCGCTTCGATAGCCGGGCCAGCACCCGCTGCCGCCTGTACCATCGTGAAGTCGACTTCCGCATTGGCGAAAAGCTGGTGCAACTCGTTTTCGTTTTCGGGGAAGGCTTCGCCGCTGCGCCACAGGTTCGGTTCCCACTCATTGAGCAGTGCCCACAGTTCAGGCGCGGTTTCGTCGTATAGTTCCTGGTTCCACTCGCCTAGCCACGGGTCAATCTCCCCGCTGATGTGATACAAACCCTGCTTTACGAAGCGCGTGCCTACAAATCCACCGGGGCCGGGGGCAATGTACGTGAAGCGACCGGGGTTGTCTGCAATCCACTGAGTGAGTTCGTCGTAACTGCGGGGCAGGTCTTCTTCACTCATGCGGGCGCTGTCGTACACAAACTGGAACTGTGCGCTGGCCCAGGGGCTTTCGTAACCCTCTACCGGGAAGCCGAAGTCAAACGCTACTGCCGGGTTTTCCCAGTCGACCAGTTCACTGTTGGGGATCGTCTCGGCCCACGGGCCGTAGAGCGCATCAGCCTGACGCAGTGTGAAGAAGTTCTCGCCATTGATCCAGATCATATCAACGGAGCCGCCTTCGGTCGTACCTGCGTCCAGTTCATTGAGTACCAAATTGACCGCGTCAGCCGTGTCGTTGATCGGCACACGGTTCAGGGTCACGCCAAATTCTTCTTCAAGTGGCTCACCGTAGAAGGTGTCTACAAAGTCGTTAATTTCTGGTGAGCCCCCCCACATATACCAGTTGACGGTGGTTCCTTCTGCCGCTTCCAAAACAGCGTCCCAGCTATCGAAACCGGGCGGCGTGTCATCTTGGGCCCAGGCAACGCCAACGGTTAACGTCAGCAGGGCGGCAACGAGCCAGATTAGTTGTTTTTTCATGTTTGGTCTTCCTCGTGTTGAGCAAATTACGATGTCACTAACATAACCCGGATGCTTCTAGTCGATGTAATTTGCCTTACAAATCGCTATTTGCTCAATTGCCACTCATCTGTTGTGTACGCATCGCGTGGCAGGATTGTGCAATACGCAATTCGCTGTATGATTATCGCTTGAAAAAGCCCTAACAAAAATTGCATGGATTCGCTTTTGACACAGCAAACAAACCGTCACAACGCCCTACAACGTCAGCTCACCCGCCTGGATCGCAATTTAGCGCAACTGCAAAAAGCCAGCGGTCGCTTGACCAATATTCGGCTGTTGGTAGCGCTGGGCGGCGTCACACTGACCGCAATCCTGTTCACCATCCCCGAAGTGCGCCTTTTGGGTTGGATTAGCCTGGTGATTTTTGTGGCGGTGTTTAGCGGAGTGGTCAGGCTGCACCGCCGCGTGACCCAGAACATCGCGCAGCACACTGCGTGGCGCACGATCAAACAAACCCACATCGCCCGCATGACGCTGGACATGCGCCACATACCAACGTCACTCCGTCCAGAGCAATTCCGGCATATGCTGGCTACTGACCTTGACCTGCAAAACTTGCACCGCGTGGTCAACACTGCCGTCTCTGATGGTGGCAGCCGACGGCTGCGCGACTGGCTGCTGCCCGTAAAGCCCGATTATGAGGCAACGATAGCGCGCCAACAGCGCGTCCGGGAGTTAATCGGCCAGCCCATATTCCGAGATAAATTGACGCTGGCAGCGGTCATCGCTGCGGAGGATATACGAGAGAGCGGCGAGGGCCAAACGCTGTTAGACTGGCTAGAAAGCGACCCGCCGCAAACCGACGTTCGGCGCTGGCTGATTGTGCTGGGCGTGCTTTCTGCAATCAACTTGAGCCTGCTAGCGCTTGTCGGCCTCGGCATACTGCAAGACGCGCCGCTACTGCTGACGTTGCCGACCTATGCAATTTTGTTCGTGTTCCAGTTCCGCTACATCCAGAACACGTTTGAAGAAGCACTGACCGTCGAAGCGGCCCTGCGCCGGATTGATGCCGTTATGCGCTACCTGGAACGCGACCGCTACCATGCGATGCCCAACGTGCGCAACCTGGCTGCACCCATCATCGAAAAGCGCCCCTCACGGGTGCTGCGGCGGTCAACGCTGGTGATTAGCGGGGCCAGCTTGCGGGCAAACCCGATCTTCTGGCTGCTGGTTAACATGTTTATTCCCTGGGATTTCTTTTTTGCAGACCGCCTGGAACGCCTCAAGCAAGAGCTTGCCGACGAACTCCCCCAGTGGCTTGACGTTTGGCACGAGATGGAAGCCCTGTCTTCGCTGGCGACTTTCGCCTACCTGAACCCTGACTATACCTTTCCCAACATCGCTCAGGGCCATGATAGGGTATTCACTGCGCAGCAAATCGGACATCCGCTCATTCCGCGAGATGGGCGCGTGTGCAACGACTTTGCGTTTGATAACCTGGGCGATGTGGTGATTATCACCGGGTCGAACATGGCGGGGAAAAGCTCGTTTTTGCGGACGTTGGGCGTGAACCTCGTCTTGGCCTACGCTGGCGGCACCGTCTGCGCAGATGAACTCAACACAACTTTGCTGCGCCTGTACACGTCTATGCGGGTCACCGACTCGCTTGACAACGGCATTTCGTTCTTCTATGCGGAAGTCAAGCGATTAAAGGGCTTGTTAGAAGCCATCCAGCAGGAAGACCGCGAACCCGTCTTCTACCTGATTGACGAAATTTTCCGGGGTACAAACAATCGTGAGCGGCTTATCGGCAGTCAGTCGTTTATCCGCGCTCTGGTTGGCAGTGGCAGCATCGGCCTGATTGCCACGCACGACCTTGAACTCGCCTCACTTACGAGTGAAAGCCAGCACATCCGCAACGTACACTTCCGCGAAGACGTTGTGGACGGACGTATGGTGTTCGATTTTGTGCTGCGCAACGGCCCCAGCCCCACCACCAACGCGCTCCGCATTATGGAAATGGAGGGGCTGCCCGTGCAATCCACGGTAGGAGAAGCACGTTCGTAACCATCAATATTACGATTGCGGCCCTAGCGCATTAATACCCCCTCGGCAATCAACAGGTTTGTGTAACTTGCACGTGGCCTTGCTGTATAATTTTGTTAAGTTCTATGAGGTGTTAAGCATGCTTTAACCCCTATAATCAATTGTTATTAAGGGTGGTTCATTTGTTTATCTACGTGGTACCAACCCTTAACATTGCAGACAACAATTGACGAGAAGGTTAGTGGCTATGGGGGCTTTACACTATACAAATCACGCTGGCAAACGGATGTGCCAGCGCAACCTTTCCAGTGATGATGTGGAATTTATTCTGAAGCACGCCTGTCCGCAATATCGCACCGGGATACGCTTCTACCGCTTACTCAAAAAAGACCTTCCTAGAGATTTGGAGGGCAACTCACCCCGGCGGCGCTTGGTCGGTACAACGGTGCTGGTGTGCCAGTGCGATTGCGTGATTACGGCCTATCGCAATGAGCAGGCACACAAACGTGACCGGCGCAAGACCCCTTACGATTACCGCGACTGCATCAACTGCAACTGCAAGCGAGACGAATATGCCGCTTAGCACCCGCTAAAAGTACGGGTTGCGTTGACGGCGTTCATAAACAGTGCTGTAGCGTTCTGGCTGCGGCGGGGGTGGCATCATTTGCATTAGAATAAACGTGAGGGCGGCCCCCACCACAAACCCGCCGATGTGGGCGAAGAAGGCAACGCCGCCGCCCATGTCCGCCTGCACGCCCAGCGATGCAATGCCGTCAAATAGCTGGATGATGAACCAGAAGCCCAATACAATCCACGCTGGCAGTTCACGAATAAGCACAAAATACCCCAAGAAGATCAGGCCGCGCACTTGCACCCTAGGGAACAGTACTAGGTAACCACCCAGGATGCCTGCGATGGCTCCAGACGCCCCCACAAGCGGGATGGTTGAGTTAGGGTCAATGAGTACCTGCGCTGCCACCGCTGCAAACCCACTCACAAAGTAAACACCCAAAAACATCAACTTGCCCAGGTAGTCTTCCAGGTTGTCACCAAACAGATACAGGTAAAGCATATTGCCCAGCAAGTGGGCCCACCCGCCGTGGAAAAACATGCTGCGGAAGCTGTCCAGGATAGACTCAAGCGAGAAGGGTGCCGCTGAAATATTCGCGGGCACAACGGAATATGTGAGAAAGATTTGTTGAAGTTGTTCCGGCGGCAACATCACTTCCCACAAAAACACCAGCACATTGATGGCTATCAGCGCGTAGGTCAGGTAGGGGAAGCGCCGGGTCGGGTTTAGGTCTTTCAACGGTAGCATGAGTTCTCTCCGTCAAGTCGTGAGTTTAAATGTATTGGCGGGCTTTTAGCTTCAGGTATTCGTTGACCACCGCCATCGTCAGGTTTTCGGCAGCGACATCTAACGTCAGCACCCCGCGCCGCTTGACCGTATCTAACAGCAAGCGCCGTTCGTCAATCAACTGCTCCGCCACGGCACGACGGTACACCGCCTCCGATGACGTGAGCGGTTGGCGTGTTTCGTCGTCAAGGGCCGGGTCGCGAATCGTCACGACGATAGGCAAATGACGCGGAATCAAACGCGGCACGTGGGTCGTCAACGCCTCCGATGAGCGCAAGCCGCTCAGGTCGGTAAACAGTACCACAAGCGACCGCTTTTTGCTTTGCGTTCGCATGAAGGCCAGCGCCCGTCCATAGTCCGCTTCCACTGGCTCCGACTGCAAACCATACATGGCTTCCAACAGCTTTTGAAACTGCCCACGCCCGGCAGACGGCGCGATGAACTGCTGCACACGGTCAGCAAATACAAGCATCCCCACCTGGTCGCCTTTGAGCGTGGCCACATAGCTAAACAGCAGCACGCTGTTCAACACAAAGTCGATTTTGGCCATGTTCCAGCTAACGCCGTCGGGGTCGTCCACACGAATCGGACTGCGCATCATGCGGCCAACATCCAGCATAATGAGGACGCGCTGCGACCGCTCCGGCTCAAAGTCCGTGGAGATGGGCTTGCCTCGGCGTGCGGTCGCCTTCCAGTTGATGATTTTGTAGGGGTCGCCCTGGCTGTACTCACGCAGCGACTCAAATGAACTGCCCTCGCCTCGCATACGCACGTTGCGTAGGCCCATTTCAGCAAGTTGGTCACGCCGCACGAGCAGGTCATATTTGCGGATTTCGTACAGGTTTGGGTAGACCTTTACATCGTTGGCCGCAGGGACAGTTGCTTGGCGCGTATACAGTCCGAGCGGGCTGTTGTAGCGCACCGTGATGTCACCAAAGCGGAAGTCACCCCGCCGTACCGGGCGCACATAGTATGTCATTTCGGTTGGCGTGCGCGGGTACACAGATTGGGTGTGCGTTGTGTTGTCGGCATCAGAGCCGACGAACAGCAGCGGGGCCTCATCCCGCGCAGTGATGCGCACAGGCCGCTGCGCACGCGATTCGATGCGGATGGTAATGGGATTAGACGCACCGAGGGACAGTTTGTTGTCGTGGTGACGCTCAACAATAAACTGGGCTGGTTGACCGGCTGCGCGCCGATCCAACAGCAGCAGAAGCAGCAAGCCCAGCATGTACACAACTGCTGCCGGAACTAACTGCGGCAGCAGCGCCGATAGAATCAGCAGAGCGGGGCCAAACACCGCCAGCGCCAAAAAACGCGGAGTTAGCATTGGGTGTGACCGCCTAGCGCGGGACTTCCAGCTTGCTCAGCATACGCCGGAAGACTGCATCGGTGTCCAGTCCTTCGATTTCCGCCTCTGGGCGCAGGTAGACGCGATGGCGCAGCGTGGGGGGCACCAGCGTCTTGATGTCGTCTGGCGAAACATAGTCGCGGCCACGCAGCGCGGCCA
>CAWUJQ010000141.1:0-10988 GCA_963922445.1 uncultured bacterium | reverse complement strand
ACGATGATTATCATGGGTAATGAGATGAATGCCTGTTACCGTGCATAGACCCGAACCCGCTCCCCCCACTGCTTGACGGTAGTGCGTAGAATGTGCGTTACCGTTCGCTTTACACACGCACAACAGAAAACGAGTTACCGTTTGGCGCGTAGGTGCAACGGGCACATGGATGTGTTCGAAATTTTTGCCGTTTCTCAGTATGATGGCTTTCTCGTGCTGGTCATCAGTTGGCGGTTGCCAACTTCAGCAAGTTAGAACACTTTCTTCCAACCTAGACTGATCTTTTGAACACAGACTCAGGTCATAAAAAAGAGGGCAAATAGCCAATGGCAATTCCACGCGAAGACATACTCAAGCGATTGAAAGCGCAGAACGCTGCTGGTAAACCCATCATCGGCAGCGGGGCGGGCACAGGCATCTCGGCCAAGTTTACGGAAGCAGGCGGCACTGACCTTATCATCATCTACAACTCCGGGCGCTACCGCATGGCCGGGCGCGGCTCGTTGGCCGGGCTACTGCCCTTCGGAGATGCCAATGGGATTGTGGTTGACATGGCGGCTGAAGTGCTTCCGGTTGTGAAAGACACGCCTGTCCTAGCGGGCGTGTGCGGCACAGACCCATTCCGGTTGATGCCGGTGTTCCTGAAGCAGCTAAAAGAGATGGGCTTCAGTGGCATTCAAAACTTCCCGACAGTGGGTTTGTACGACGGGAACTTTCGCGCCAACATCGAAGCAACGGGTATGGGCTACGCCAAAGAGGTCGAGGTTGTGCGGTTGGCTCACGAACTCGATATGTTCACCTCCCCCTACGTTTTCAATGAGGACGATGCAAAAGCAATGGCCGAGGCGGGTGCCGATCAGCTTGTGGCCCACGTAGGGCTGACAACCGCTGGCAGCATTGGCGCAGCCGTGGCAATGACCCTGGATGAGGCTGTCGAAACAGTTTTGAAGATTGCAGAGGCAGGCCGCAGCATTCGCGAAGATCTATTGGTTATTTGTCACGGTGGGCCTTTTGACGAACCGGAGAATGTCGGCGCGGCTTTAAAGAAGATGCCAGGGATCAATGGCTTTTTTGGCGCGTCGTCTGTGGAGCGGCTGCCAACGGAGCGCGCTATTACTGAACAAATGCAGGCGTTTAAGGCGCTTGACCTGGCATGATGGTTTGGCAATGTAAGGGGGTTGTGCCGCAACTCGCCAGGTGCCGCTCTATTTGCGAGAACGCATGAACTGATGTGTCGCGATTCTGTTGATAACTGAGGAGGTAGGATTCGAACCTACAATCTTCTGATTCAAAGTCAGCTGCCCTGCCGTTAGGCCACTCCTCAATACCCTCAAATGGTGCCATAACCCATCACGAGAGGCAAGGGTTATACATATAAGGCGCTGGTTAATAACGGCTCCGCCGTCAAAAGCTGGGGCCGTTCGGGTCTGGGAAGGCGTTGCCAAATGTGCCGGGTACGGGCGTTGGCGGGCCAGGGGCTGATCCGGCAGGTGGCGGCGGTACGGAGTTATCGACAGGCAGTGCGCCAACGTTTGAGCGCGTGTCTAGCGCGACGATGGCCACCCACCCCAGCGTATTGCCACTGCTGTCAGTTACCTTGACCCAGGGGCTGTACGGGCTGCGGGCGATCATATTGACCTGGTCGCCGTTGGCCAACACGTTTACCGCTGGGAAGTTCACATCCGGGTTTTCGCGCACATTAAGGCCGGCGGGTGCCCTCACCCGTGCAACGGCGTTCAGCTCGCCAAAGCGCTGCGGTGGTTGAGGCGTTGCCTCGTAGTTTGCCGTGACCGACAGTTGGTTCACATTGAGTAGCTCAGCGAACATCCAACCAGAGTAGCCGCTGCCCACACTCACATGCAGCCAGTCGCCAGCGGTGTTTGCGCCCATAACGGTTAGCAGTTCGCCCGGTGGCACCTGCCCGATGATCGCCGATTGCAGCGAAGGTTCTGACCGCAGGTTCACGATGCCTTCTGTGCTGGCGTAACCCGGCTGCGGCAGCCACACGGGTTGGTCAAGCAGGCCAACGGGCAAGTGTTCGATGATTAACGGGTCAAGTGGCGTTACATCGGTCAATGATGGAAGCGGCTGGGTGAAATCCCCTGGCGGATAGGACACGATGACCTGCTGGCCCGTCCATAGGGGTAGTTCCAAGCCCTGTAAGGTGAGCGCGTTACGGCCAGACAGCGCGACAAAGACGGTTGTTTCACCGATGGTACGCACAGCCAGCGCCCCGGCAATTTGCAACGGAACGCCGTTGACCGTTACACGAGAAAGCAGGTTCGGTTGTGATTCCAGGACGAGTGTGTTGTGGGGTGTCACCGGGCAGTCGGGGCGATCCATGCCCGTTTGTACAACGATGTTCGTCCAGGGGGCCAGGTCATCGGTCGTTACATCGAACATGACTACTTCACCTACGATGACGCCCGTCAGGTAGTGTGGGTCTCCCCACCGGAACCACATCACGCCACCACCGACGACCTGCGTGATAATAGGTGACGTTTGCACCGCGTCCACGACGTTGGTTTCTACCAGAGCGCCAACAGGAGCGAGGCTGTTTGCCACTGGCCCGCTGGGGCGTGCCTGGGGCGCGCTGCCACCATTGCAAATAAAGCCAATTGGCCCGGTGGCGCAGGCGTCGCTGCTTAGCGCCCACAGCCCTTCCAGCGTGAGTTCGCAGGCCAGGGGTGGGGCTTCTTCTGGTGCTGGGGCGTTGTTGGTATCTTGAGCGGCAGAGCTGGCTATCCACAGTGCCAATATGCCAACCCCGATGAGCGTGTATAGTCCGCGTTTGTAAACCATGTGCCTGACCTGCTCGTTCGCAAGCATCTTTTCATCTATGAAAGGATTAGTATAAGCCGGGTGCGACGATTCGCCAACTGAATGCCGCTTGCGAAATCGACGTAGGGCGGTAGCATGGGAGCATTCGTGCGTCATCGCAATCGAGAGTAAACCCACTGTGAAAACTGTTCCCGCCGACTGCAACCCCCCCTTACGCCTGCTCATGAGTGTGCAGCGTGTGTTTGATGCACCCCAGGCGGACTGGATTGTGCAGGCACCGGGCCGTGAGATGTGGCTGGCCGCCGTTGTTGCCGAAGAGGCTGATTACGCGCTAACGAGCGACGACGCAGGCGGCAAAGTGCGCTTTAACCATCGCAGCGCAAAAACACGCCAGACGTTGCTCAAGCGACCGCTGTCGGAGTGGGCGCGCTACCCTGCCGGGGTGATTGCTCACCTGGGCGATGCCGGACTCGCGATTCCGGGGTTTAAGGCGATTTTGTTGGGGGATGAACCCGCTGGCCCGCGCTACAGTTTTGGCACAGGGCTAGTGACGGCGGCCCTGTGCCACGAACTCGTTGAGCAGCCCTACACGCCAGAGCAGCTCAACGATATTGTGGACGCGGTGCGGCGCACCTACGTGGAAACGCCCTAGCGCTATTCGCCGATGGCCTTCATCGCCAGTTCGACGCTTTTCTTCGGGCTGACCTTAATCTGCTCGTCAACCACGACGCCGTTTTCGTCAATCACCCAGTGTGAGCGAATAGTGCCCATGTACTTTTTGCCGTACATTGACTTTTCGCCCCACGCCCCCCACGCTTCCAATACCTCGTGATCGGCGTCGGAGAGCAGGTCGAAGTTCAGGCTTTGTTCGTCTTTCCACTTGAGCAGCTTACCGGGGGCGTCGTCGCTGATGCCCAGCACCACCGCATTGGATGTTTCCAGCGTGGGCGTTGAATCGCGGAAGCCGCACGCTTGCGTGGTGCAGCCGCTCGTCCCGGCGCGGGGATAGGCGAACAATACAACCTTCTGGCCGCGAAAGTCACTCAGTTTGACTGTTTTGCCGTCCTGGTTCGGTAGCTCGAAATCGGGGGCGGTTTCACCTTTGGCTGGCATAGTGATGTCTCCATATGTGGTCGTTGATGGCCGCATCATAACCGACGCTGCGGCTTTGGCGAGTCACTTTTGTGGAACTATTCATCTTCGGTCTGGTTCACATCCCAAGCGGCCAGTTCCGCCATAAAGCTGTGTTCGGTCAGGTCGAGTTGCAGCGGTGTGAGGCTGGCGTAGCCGTTGTGGACGGCCCACAAGTCAGTGCCGATCTCATCGAGTACACCCGTTGGCGGCTCCCCCATGACGCGCACCGTGCCGCCGTCTGCACTGCGTTCTAACTCATTGCGATAAATGCGCACACCCTGCCGGGTAAGACGAATGCCCTTGACCCGCTCTAGACTCGGTATGTTTAGGTTTAGCGCTGTAAACGGCGGCAAATCGTGTTGGATTACCTTGGCGACAATCTGTGCTGTGATGCGGGCGGCCTCCGCGTAGAGGGCGATGTCGTTCGCCTGCTGATTATCGAGTGAAACGGCAATTGCCGGAATGCCGCGAATTGTTGCTTCCAGCGCGGCGGAAACCGTACCACTGTAAAACGTGTCTTGGCCCATGTTCGGCCCCCGGTTAATGCCGCTCACCACCAGGCGCGGCGGCCACTCTACTAGTCCAATGGAAGCCAACACAATGCAGTCCGCCGGGGAGCCGTAAACCGCCACGCCGGGGAATTCATCGGCAACCATCCGATCTTCCACCCGTATATCCTGATACACCGTGATTTTATGGCCGCTCATGCTCTGGTTTTCGCCAGGGGCAATCATGCCAACGTGGTGGCCTTGTGCGCTGAGGGCGCGGGCAACGGCCAGGATGCCGGGGGCGTCTATGCCGTCATCGTTGGTAAGTAACACATAAGACATCGTCGTTTAACGTCCACTTTAACATTTTCGTGTTATGTTAGGCTTGCAATGTTGGCGAGTTGATAGATACTTGTCGTAATCTCACATCTCGCCCCTCAATGATTCGCAATATTCTCTTAAGTCAGTAAAATAAATTGTCACACACTTTCTGGTAGGTTTTTGTAAATGATGCCAGTTTTTTCTGGTGAATACATGACCTAACATCATCCTTGTCGTACGTTATCACGACAGAAAGGTGACAATCACCATGTCATTCGATCCATCATTCAAGCACAACATGGCAGAAGGCGCGAGTAAGTTTCAGTCTGCGCGCATGATGGCCTTCTGGCAAGAAGTCACCGCGCTGATGCGTGGCAAATCTGCCGAGTTGATGAGCTTTGAAGACATCCGCGCTCGGTTGCGCCTGAGCGAAGAAAGCTACAAGGGCATCCAAGACATTGAACTGGACAAAATTGCAGGCAGTGTAGGCCGCTACCGCGATTTTACCAGCACATTCCTCCCCAAATCCAGCAAGATGCAGGAGCGCTGGAGCCGGGTTTATGCGCAGGCCAACAGCCTGTCTGGGTTGCCACCGATTGAGGTATACAAGGTGGCCGATGTGTATTTCGTGCGTGACGGCAATCACCGGGTGTCGGTTGCCCGTCAGTTGAAGTCTAAGACAATTGAAGCGCATGTGACCGAACTGCGCACGCCAATTGCGCTCCGTCCTGGGATGTCCTCAGAGGAGCTTGACGAGGCCACGGCCTATGCAGAGTTTCTGAACGAAACATTCCTGAAGACCACACGGCCTCATCATCAGCCGTTGAACCTATCTGAACCGTCACGCTATGGCGAGTTGATGGAGCATATCTACCTGCATCAGTCGCTGTTGGGGCAGGTGGAGCAGCGCACCGTGCCCCTGCGTGATGCGGCGGCCCACTGGTATGACCGGGTCTATCGGCCTGCTGTCACGCTGATCCGTAAGTATGACGTGATGGGGCAGCTATCTGACGGCAAAGAGGGGGCCATGCGCACAGAGGCTGACCTGTACCTGTGGATGGCGACGCATTTGCACGATGTGCGGGAGCAACTGGGCCAAGAGGCTGCGGGCAGCTACAGTGACGCGCTGGTGGATTTCCTGTCGGAAAAGCGCCTATCCGTGCCAAAGGAACTGCTTATCGAAAACGATGATGTGGCACCCATCACACGCACCCAGGTTATGCGCATCTTACAACCAGAAGCAAGCGGCGGTGGCCCGTCCAGCGGGCACAATCCCCACGTCCGCACAGCCTAACGTGTTGGGGCGATTTGGGTCGCCCATTCATTTCATTCCGCTAACATCGGCTCATAGGCTGTTATCGCCTGTCGCCACGCGTCATACACGGGGATGGTCTTGTGTTCGGTATAGTCGTAGGTGACAAGGACGGTTTTCGCCTCTGCTGCCACGACTGCTCCCCGTCCCGGTTGCGTGGTGATGAAGCGATAGTCCATGTCAAAGCTTTTGTTGCCCAACCGCGACGTGCGCACATAGATTGACAACGCATCCCCCAGGAAGATAGGCACGCGAAAGTCTACGGACACATGTGCGATTATCAGCCCTAGCGTTTGAAGTTTGCCATCCCAACCGCACACATCCCGCGCATAGGCCATACGCGCCTCTTCCATGTAGTTGCCATAGCGCGCATTGTTCACGTGCTGATAGTAGTCCAGGTCATGGAAACGGACGGGGAGCTGCATTACGTATCTAAAACCGTCGGCAAGGTCTGTCATCGGGCGTCCTTTTGGGTGATGTCGGCGGGCAGCACTCAGACCGCCCCGCAGTCGAAATAAAATTAGTTATCGCAGTCCAGCAGGTTTTGGCATGTGACGCCGGTGACGTTCAGGGTCACTTCTGCCGGGACGGTGGTTGTAGGAGCGAACGGCGACAAGATCACGACCACATTGTTTACGTCCTGCACAACCCGCACACTGTACTCACCGCCGCCGCCTTCCACCAACCAGCGAGACAGTTCGATGGCCTCAACCTGTTGGTTTACGCGCTGGAACACCTGCAACCACAGCTTTTGCGGCAAACGGTTATCCGTCAACACCCAGCCTTCGGCTTGCCATTCGTCTGCCGCGCTGCTGAAGTCACTGGCATAGATGGTCTGGTCGCCGTCAGTGACGCTCACACTGTCGATGAACAGGCCGGGTTGGTTCACTGCATCGTCATAGATCATTTCAAAGCGCAGCAGCACGGGTTGTCCGGCATAGTCTGCCAGCGATACCCGCTCTTGAACCCACTCGGCGTTGTTGATGCCGCCGCCGCTCAAGCCAGTGTAGCCGGGGCCAAACGCGGCGAAGTGCGGATTTTCGGGCGTTGTGCTGGGGGCCGCCAGAATATCCCACGTTGCGCCGTCGTCTGTGCTGACCATTGCGTAACCGTAGTCCCAAAATTCTTCGATGCGATACCACAGCGTGTAAGCCAGCGTAGGATTGGTCGTGTCGGTCAGGTCTAGGGGCAGGGTTAGGCGGGTATTGCTGTCATCGCCGCGATTGCTGTACCACATGGGTGTGCCTGTGGGCGATTCCATGTCTGCAAGGCCGACCGCTTCCGGCAAGGTTACATTGAGGGTGAGGTAGTCTTGTCCGGCAACGCCGCCAATGCTGATGTACTGCGCGGCATACTGGTTGATGGTGCGGGTTTCGGTCACAGGCGGCGCAACATGCGGGATCAAGCTTGGCCCCGCGAGGCCAGCAATGCGGCTGTAGCCAAGGCCAACGTCGGCGTCCAGAATAAGATTTGCAGCCACCCAGTCTGCGAACAGTTCATCGGCGGTCGTGTCGTGCTGGCGCGCCAGGTTATCGACGCCCTTCATGCCGTTGGCCGGGTCTGCACTCAAGGCCAGTAGTCCCTCTTCCCCGAAGCGCTCATACAGGAACGTTACCCACATCTGCGATGCGCCGTAGTCTGGCGTGCGGTCGCCAACATCCGTCCATGTGTTGAGTTGGGTGTTGGGCGCTGCCTGGAACGCAAACGCCGGGAAGATATTGTTATCACCGAGGTAAATCTGCGTGAATTCAGAAAAGCCCTCGTCCATCCAGCCGTCTTCGTTGCTATCCACGTTAGCGCGGATCATATGCTGGAACTCGTGGGCGGTGATGCTCGTGAGCGAGAAATCCCCAATACTGCCTTCGATTGCGTCCAGGTTGTACACGAACATCTCACGGTTATTGCTCGTGGGCACGGCTTCTACCGGATAGGCGTGCTTGGAGGCAAAGTAGGCGGCAATGCCACGGCCTACATCCCGTGCGAACAAGCCGTGTACACGCGGGTCGCCGTCCACACCGGGCGACGCCTCGCTGCCCCACAGCCCGCGTACCTGGTCATACACCAGCGTATCGAAATCGTCAGCTAACTGTTGCAAGCCGTCAAGCGGCACGCTTTGACCGCTTTCTACCCACAGGTAGATGTGGTCACCCATAACAACGAGTTCCGCTTCGATTTCAAACGTGCGGTCTTCCGAGGAGTTATCGACCCAAAATGTGTCAATTGTGCCGACTTCCAGCGCAGGCGGATTCACGGGCGGCGGCGGAATGGCCCCTGTGCCACTGAGCCGTTTAGAGAGGTCCGTCAGGTTGCGTGGGGGGACGACAGCGCTATTGAGAGCGTCCACAGTTGGGAAGGCGCTCGTTTCTTGGGCGCGGGCGGTAATGGGTAACAGCGCCGCGCTTAACAGCAGCACGGCCAATAAATGGCGTGAGTGGGACTTTATCAAGTTATTTTCCCTACATGAACTCATCAGCTATGGTGCTAGTGTACGAAAAAACAAATATTGGGGGCAAGCGCTGCCCTAAAAGCCTAATCATCCCCGAACACAACCGCGAGGGCGTCATCGGTCAGGTCATACAAAATATCTGAGTCGAAGTTGTTAGTCAGCACAACCACGACCACGTCATCATCGGGCAGGTAGACCATGTTCGATGCGAAGCCGCTTGTTGAGCCGTCATGCGCGACTTCCATCCCGTATTCGCCCTCATCATAGCCGATGCCCAGCCCATAAAAGCTGCCGCCATCGTCTTCTACGGTTGTGAGCATCTCGGCTAGCATGGCGTCGCCTAGCAGGTCGCCGTTTATCAGCCCACGCGGGAACTTGGCTAAGTCAGCCGCTGTGCAAATCACGCCGCCGTCGCCCAGGCCCACCCCATCGTTGTACTCGGTGATGTCGTAAAACTCGTCATCGTAGATTTCATAGCCGCGCACGATGTTCTGGCCGAATGTCGCCTCGGTTTCCAGGTAGCAGCTTTCCATGCCCAGCGGTGCAAAAATGCGCGTGTACAGCACGAGGGCGAGTGACTGCCCGGTGATGCGCTCAATGATGAGCTGCGCCAGCAGGTAGTTGCTGTTGCTGTACACATAGTCTGTTCCGGCTGCAAAGTCTGCCGGTTCGCCGTATACAGTTGCCAGTGCGTTGGCGGGCGTCCACCACCCCGTCGGATTTGCCTCGGCCAACTCGTAGAAGCGATCCGTTTCGCTGTAGTCCGAGATGCCGCTGGTCATTTGCAGGGTTTGGCGCACAGTGGCACGGTCAGCATTCGCGATGTTGGCAACCCCATCAGCAGGTAAATAGTTCGCAATGGGGTCGTCTAACCGCAGTTCGCCGTCTTCGGCCAGTTGTAAGACGGCGGTCGCCACCATCGGCTTGGTGATGCTGCCGATGCGAAACAGGTCATCGGAGCGGAGCGGTTCAACCGTGGCGATATTGGCCGCCCCGAACGCGCCCGCCCAGGTTTGTGCGCCGTGTGCCACGTACAAAACAGCCCCCGGTTCTTCCCGGTACAGGTAATCTCGCAGCAAAAACTGGAGTCCGTCTGCGTTTAGCGGGGATTGCGCGTTCGCGGCGGGCAAGCCAATGGCAGTGAGTAGCAACATCAACAAGGTGAAGTGGCGCATGGGCGTCCTCTAGCAGGGTCATGATGGGTAGCAGTATAGCATTGTGACGTGCCCAGCCCAAAAGTCACGGTTGGCGCGAACCCCACCCCCACGTCATAATCACGGCTATTCAAGTGAAAACTAACGGTGGAGACGCATCCATGCGACGAAAACTGATCAGATTATTGGGACTGCTGCTGCTGCTAACAGCCGTTCCCGTCACGGCCCAGGACGAAGACAGCGCGGTTTGTGAGGCGGCGGTTACTGACGCAGTCGCGCTAGCCCAGCAAAATTGCGCTGCGGCGAACATTGACCAGGTGTGTTATGGCAGCGGCGTGGTGGAGGCGCTGCCGCGTTACCTGACGGCAGACTTTGCGTTTGAGGAGCCGGGCACAATCTTAGGCGTTGACCAGATTGAGGCAGTGATCTCTCAGGCACGTAACGAAATCAACGATACCTACGGCACAGCCGTGATCGACCTGAGTGCAGGCTTACCGGACGCGTCTGTGCGGTTGGTGCTTATCGGCAATGCGTTTGCTGCCAATAACGTCGTGCCTGCGGTGGAGTTGGAACTGACGACAAACATCGCCACCAGAATCTACGCTGAACCGTCTACGGACGGCGAGGTGGTGGCCGAAGTGGATGCCGACGCGCCCCTCACGGGCACCGGATTGGTGGGCGATGGGCTGAACATCACGGACGAGACGTGGGTGCGCGTCACCAGTGAAGCAGGTGACGGCTGGGTGCCCGCGCTTGATGTTACCGAAGACTACTTAATGGCAAGCCTTGCCGAAGTCGTCAATCCAGACGCGCCCGCGTTGGCACCCATGCAGGCGCTCACGGTAACGAGTGGCATTGCCGACCGCGAGTGCGCGAACATCCCGGATAGTGGCGTGCTGGCGCAAACTGCATCAGAGGCGGTGGAACTGCGCTTTAATGGCCTGGATGTGGTGTTCAACCCGCAGAGCGCGGTTTATGTGCAAGCCTTGCCGGAGGCAACGCTCGACCTGTATGTGCTGGAGGGCAGCATCACCACCGAGGATGTGACGGTCGTTGAAGGCAATGTGTACCGAGCGCCAGTTGGCCCAAACGCCCAGGTGAGTGCGCCAGGGGCCGAGCCGACCGCTTATACCATTGAGCAAGTGCAGCCGCTTTTGGTCACGGCGGATTTGTTCCCGCGTGATTTGGCAATTGCGACTGGCGCAGCCGTTGAGCAGGCACCGCAAACCCTGGCCGACCTCTTTGGGTCTGGTTCAAGCGAGGCTGACGCGCAACCGGCATCACCCGAAGCCGGGGCCGAGGTCGCGCAGGTGCCAAGTGATGCCACACCCATCCCGATAACGATTGTCCCT
>CAWUJQ010000140.1:0-10993 GCA_963922445.1 uncultured bacterium | reverse complement strand
TTACCCGTCTTAATATCAAGGCATACTGACTTATCGTCCGGCCAACAGACGCACCACGCCACGATTGCCCGTATATGTTATTCGTTGATTAAGGTTGGGCAGCTACGCACCAGTCCATCATAGGCGCTGGGTTCCTCCTGGCACTCAAAGGTCACGTCAAAACCGCTATTGATGGGGGTCAGGTCAATCTCACCCGCTTCAGGGTCCAGGTTCGTCGGCGCGAAACGGCGAACACGGTATGAAAATGAGCCATCCTCAAGTATCGGCGTGCGGACGTTGAAGAAATTCCGTTCGATTTCGCCTGTCCCAGCAATCTTCATGGACAGATCATCCTCAAAAATCTCGCCCTCAACCCAGATGCAGTTGTCAAACTCGGTGGCCGTTAGCTCACAGTTGCCGTAGCCCTCACCGCCCAGTACCCAGGCGTGCTTCACCCACCAGGAGCCGGTTCCATCGGCTTCTAGTAACTCTTGCCCGCTGCCGTTGAGGTAAACGGCATTCGGATGATAGCAGGCGGTTGCGCCGTCCGGGGTTTGCGTACATTCGCCGGGGCCGACCTGTACGGGCGCGGTGACCTGCCCCATTGTACGCATTTGGGCATAAACCCGTACCTCATTCGTAGCGGCATCAATGTGCATGTCATTGATGACCATGATTCCCTCGTTAGGCTCGGTGACCAGGTACGCCTCGTGGTAAATCAACGGCGAACATACCCGCCCGATTGTACGCTCAACTTCGAGCGTGGCTTGCTCGGTAAATGTCGGAAAGTTCCCCCGCATGTCCTCTAGCAGCGCGTCCATAGGCCCGGTGCAGCGCTCGGTGGGGTCGGCGGCAACCTGAAGCAGTTCCGTAGTTACCTGCGTTTTCGCCTCATCACCCAGAGCGGCGTCGGCCTCAATTACGTCGATGGCGCTGCATAGCC
Organism: uncultured bacterium; assembly: GCA_963922445.1. GTDB lineage: Bacteria > Chloroflexota > Anaerolineae > Aggregatilineales > Phototrophicaceae > DAOTTY01. The sequence continues at coordinate 10,071 of CAWUJQ010000140.1, read as the reverse complement.
AACGGCCTGCTCTGTCGTTGTCTGCGATCAGGTCAGCACAGGCTTCTGCGCTTGCGTCCTGGGCGACGGCGGCGCTGCCGATGCTCAACAGCAGCACGATTAAAATCCAGAGCTTCTTTATCATGTGTGATCCTATCTGTCTGTTGGTTTGTTGTAAGGCGCGTCCCCTAACAACAGGGACGACTTGATGATAGCCGGGACTGTGGCCTTTAGGACGCTGCGCGGCTCACACACATGGGGTCATCCAATGCGATGATGACTGGCTCCAAATCGGGCGGTCCAGGGGCGGTGTAACGCACATCTTCGAACGGCTCCGGCCCAGGGCCACCAGGGTTATGATCTTGCGGATGTATTCTGTGTTCCCTTTGGTTAGAAATGAAATCGTGACGCGAATAGGCCATCCGGCTACAATAAGCGACCCCGGTCTGACGCACTTTTCAAACGTCTCATTGCGATTCAATCCATCACTATATTTTTCTTAAGAGACACTTGTATCGCATACGCGAAGAGATTATATTGGGGCCAACCGGGTGTCAAGCAAGTGAGACAGAGGGACACAATGTGTATCACATCAAGGATGACCCACGGTCCATACAATCCGGCAAGATGCTCTATGATGGCCTGGCAATGTTGATGCGCGAACAAGCATTTGACACCATCACCGTGACGGAGCTTGTAAAAGCGGCGGAGGTCGGGCGGGCCACCTTTTATCGAAATTTCGACACCATAGAGGATGTTTTACGACTGCGGTGCGATCAGGTGTGCGAGGGGCTTGTCGCCTATGTCATCGAATATCAACAACAACAGGGCACCGGGGCACCCCTGCCGCGGCTAAAGCCCATGCTGCGTTATTTTGATGTGCATTCCGATATTATCGAACTCCTGATGCAGGCGAATCACATGGATATGCTCGCCGCCGCTTTTCGTAAGGAGTTTGAGCCGTACCTGACCATGCTTGGGGTGGAGGGGAAATATGTGGGCTATGGCCTCACCATCCGCATCGGGGTTGCCACAAGCATTCTCGCCTACTGGCTCGAAACGGGTAAGCAGCAGCCTCCCGATGAACTCGCAGACAAATTAGGCAAGATGATGCAGCGCATCGTGCTGCAAGATCAATTCATGTGAGTGGGGCGTGAATCTATACGAATCCAACGACCTAATGTTAAAAGTCTTCATGCGGGTCACATCATCGCCGGGGGGCTATCGCTAGCGTTGGCATAAGCAGCGTTTCTTCGCAATGGGCAACGCTAATCACAGTTGATGTAGCGCACCGGGTTCTGTGACCCCTGCGTGTAATGCTCCACGCGACCGCCCACGTAGTGCTGCAAGTGTACCGCCACCTGACCGTCAAAGCGCCAGCGCATCTTAGGGTAATCCTCACCGGAGCGGTCTTTTGTGACGGTAGACCACTGATGCACCTCGTACACCTCGCGCACGATGCCGCGATAGACGGTTGCCGCGTACTTGACGCGATCTTTGCGCTTCGGGTCCAGTATCCAGTTGCCCCGTGTGTACTCGTAGAGCAAATCCGGCTTGATGCCGTGCGAGTAAAAGTGATTGATGCGCAGCAGCAGCATCGGTTCCGGGATGAAAATATCCTGTGCGTCGTACTCAGCCACGATGTCCACAATGCGCATCCGTCCGCGAGTTTCGGCATGCATCCCGCGCACCTGGTTCGACAGCGCGTCTAGCCCGATGTAGTCAATCAGCGCAGACTCCACCTCGAACGCTTCTTTGTCCGTCAGGCCGTGGCGCAGGATTTCGTAGCCCACGCGCTGCCCGCGCCCCATAATCTCCCGGATGCGATCCAGCTTGTCATTGGACGTGGCTTTTTCCAGCGCGTCGCGGGCGTGGGCAAACACGCGATTGCCCGTGCCCTTACCCACATAGAAGACGGTATCCGTGGCCGGGTCGGTCAGCAGATAGACGTAATAGCCGATTTTTTCGGTGACTGCGTGCGTAAATTCTGTAATTGCCATGGTCGTGCCTGCAACAAACCTGATTCATACCGATTGTAATCAGGCACGGCGGATAGTAAACGTTGGTCTATCTGCTAGGCGCTGTTAGCGGTGCCTGTTGCCTTCGCCCCGCTGATTTCCGCCAGCATATCGGTGTACACGCGCAGGTCAGCTTGCAGTTGTGCCAGCGCAGCACGCATCGCGGCATAGTCGTCCCAGGCCCGCTCGTGATCCAATTCACTCACGTCTTTGGGCCGCATGGCCTCGTGTGCTTTCAAACGCGGGTGCCAGTCTGATAAAAACGGACGCAGACCATCATTCAGCACGCGGATGGCAATCGGCCCCAGGGACGCCTCCCCGTCCGCGACCTCCGGCCCCGCCTCCTTGAGGATGCCCCGCGTAATACCAAATATCGCATACAGCGAGTTCAACGCCTCGCGCAGCAGGCCGGTGTCGTCGTCAAGCGGCTGCACGGCCACCCGCGTTTCTAGCTCCACATACAGCGACCAAGCCGCCCGCTGCTGCACCTCATCCGCAACGAAAGAAATGCGACCAATGCCGAATGGTAAGCCTACATCGAGTTGTTTTGCTCGGATTGCCATGTCTGTCCTCGCAGTCGCGCCATCAGGGTAATAAACAATGGGTCTATGATACCCAGCCCGTCGGCATACGTCACCCACTTCACCCCCGCGTCCTGTTCCCAGCGCGTGCCATCCCCCACAATCGCAGCCTGCACCTTGTCCGTTACATCCACGGCCAGCAGCGTGACGGTTGTATCAGCTTGCTTGGTGGGGCGCACCTCACCCAGCACCGTGAATTCGTCTGCTGCTGCTTGATAGCCGCTTTCTTCCGTCAGTTCACGAGCGGCAGCTTCCAGCGGGGTTTCATTGGGCCTCACCCCACCTGTGATGCTGTACACGCCGGGGTCGTCGCTGTGGGCGGGGCATACTTCCACGCGGGCGAGGTAGTGCTGTTCCACACCAGAGCCGCGAAAGGGCAGCAGAGCCACCAAGCGCCCGGCGGTGCGCGTCAGATGCGCGTAGGTGTAGCCGTTGTGTTCCTTAACAGCAATGAAGTCGTTGGCAAATAGAGTGATGTCGTCTGTCATGGGGTTAGCCTTCATGTGGCCGTCACACAGGACGGCATCGTACATAGCGACATCGTACCACTAGGGTGATGATGGGGAATACAGGTAGAGTTGGGGGTTCAGCTCAGCGCCACATTAATCGCTACCGCGCCCCGCAGCGTATTCGACACAAAGCAGCCCCGCTCCGCAATGACGAGCAGCTTTTCCATCTGAGCGCGGTCGGTGTAGGTAGCGCTCACATGCAGGTCAATCGACGCGTAGCGCGTCTTATCTGCGTGTCCCGTCACCGTCACATGGATGTCGCTCACGTTCGCCTCACGTGCTTTGACCGCCGCCTGCAAGTTGCGCATAAAACAGCTTCCCAGCGACACCAACAGGAACTCCCGTGCCGACGCGCCCTCGTTGGTGCCGCCACGCGCTTCGGGCCGGTCAACCCGAATGGTGTGGTCACGCACCTGCACCTCAGTGACGTAAGGGCTGCGCTGCGTGACCGTTGCAACAAAGTCGCTCATCGGGGTTCGGGCCGGGTGGTATCCAGCACAGACAGGATTTCGCGGCGCGTCTCATTAAATGCGATGTCCGTTTCACGGCGCGGGTAGGGTTGGTCAATCTCAAACGTGCGGATAACCCGGCTCGGACGCTTGCACAGCACCAGCACCCGCCCCGATAGCAAAATCGCTTCGTCCACGCTGTGCGTGATGAACAAAATCGTCTTGCCCGTCTGCTCCCAAATGTCCAGCAGTTCGTCCTGAAGCTCGCGGCGTGTCTGCGCGTCCACACTGGCAAACGGCTCATCCATCAGCAGCACATCCGGATCAGATGCCAACGCCCGCGCAATCCCTACCCGCTGGCTCATGCCAATGGACAGTGCCTTGGGGAACTGTCCGGCGAAGTCGGCCAGCCCGACCATATCCAGGTAGTGGTCGCTGGCTTTGCGCCGTTCTTTTTTGCTGATGCCCTGGCGCGCCAAGCCATATTCGACGTTATCGCGCACGGTCAGCCACGGGAACAGGCGATGCTCCTGGAAAACCACGCCAAGCTGCGGACTCGGCTTGGTGACAGGCTTGCCATCCAACACAACGGCCCCGGCTGACGGCACCTCAAGGCCAGCGATGACGCGCAACAGGGTCGTTTTACCACTGCCCGACGGCCCCAGGATGCTCACGAACTCGCCCCGGTCTACATTAAAGGTGATGTTGCCAATCGCATGGACGGGTTGGTCGTTGCTCTCATACGTTTTCGATAGGCGATCAACGTGCAAATAAGCCATGTCTAGCGCCACCGCAGCACCCAGCTTTGCAACAGGCGAAAGCCCTGATCCATGAACAGGTGCAGCAGCCCAATCACAATCATGTAGGTAATCACGATGTCCATCGCCAACAGCCCTGCCGCTTCCATCAAGCGCTGGCCCAGCCCACGGATGCCAAACATCTCGGCGGCAATCACCGTCATCCAGCCCTGGCCCAAACTAATGCGAATGCCCGTCAGGATAGCCGGCACCGACGCGGGAATGACCACGCGCCACAGCATGCCCACCGGATTTTCGCCCAGTGTGCGCGCTGCTTCGATGAGTTTTTTGTCCACGCTGCGCACGCCAGAAAGCGTGTTGTAGAAGTTGATGTAAAACGCGCCAATCCCAATAATGAAGGCCGCTGCCTGCGTGTTGATGCCAATGGCAATGATGGCAAACGGAATCCAGGCCAGCGGCGGAATGGGGCGAAACAGCGCGACAACTGGCTCCACCAACAGGGAAGCAATGGCCAGATACCCCGTGAGCAAGCCCAGCAGCACGCCCAGGCCAATGCCCCACGCCAGCCCCATCAGGTAGTGATTCAGGCTCAGGCCCAGGTGTTCCGCGATGTTGCCGCGTGTGAGTTCCGTCATGAACGTATCGAATACATCAGCCGGGGGGGGCAGCAGGTAAGTGGGAATGTCACCGTAGGTGACGAGCAGTTGCCACGTCGCCAGCAGTAGGGCTATCGGGACGATCCCGATAACCCAGCGCAGGATATTCGCATTGATGTCCAGCTTGCGGGCGGTGCGGTTGGCAAGCTGCCCCAGTTGCCGGGTTTGTGAGGTGAGTGCGGCCATTGTTATTCCATTTCCTCAGCGGTTGGCTCTTCGTATTCAGGGAATTCCGCGATGACCGCGTCATAGAACGACAGGTCGAACAGGTCGTCCTGGGCCACTGGCTCATCAAACACCCCCAACTCTACCTGGAACTCGTTGTAAGCCTGGGTACTTTCCAGGATGTTGTACGGATTGGCGGTCAGGCGTAGCGCAGGCGAATCAACGGCGATGCGGGCAATTTCAAACGACAGAATCTCCTCGCCGATCACCGCAGAGGCGGCTTCAGCCGCAGCGTCTTTGTTCTCGTTAGCGAAGAACGTCGCCCGCAGGTGCAGTTCTACCAGCTTTTCCACCACCTCTGGGCTGTCTTCGATGAGTGCGTCCGTTACGACGAAGACAGCCCCCGGCTGATTCGCCAGAATCTCGCCGCCCTGCACAATCGGACGGTAGCCCCACGCCTGTTCCTGCGCCAGCGTAATCACCGGCTCCATGATGAGCGACCCATCGACTTCGCCCGTAGCTAACGCCGTTTGCACCTGCTCCACGCCCAACGGCACGATGTCTACCGCATCTTCGGTGAGGCCGAGCTGCGTCAGCCACAGCTTGAGGACAGTATCCGGCGTGGATCCCTGCGGCAGCGTGGCAAAGCGGAGTTTGCGCCCTTGCGCTGCTTCGTAGGCGGCCAGCGCTTCAGCCCCCGGCGTTTCCTCGTAGATGTCGGCAAACTCGTCAGAGACGATGACCGCCAAGCCCTCGACCACATTCCCGCTTACCACCTTGATGGGCACGCCGCGCGAGGCCATCACCAGGGCCGGGTTAATGCCCACAAACCCGACGTCCAGTTCGCCAGCCGCAAATGCCTGTACCATCGGCGGGCCGGAGCTAAAGCGCGTTTGTTCGACGCTGCTCACGCCAAACTCTGCCAGTTCGTCGTACCAGCCCTGCTCACTGATGACGAAGTGCTGCTCGTTGACCAAAATCGGAATATAGCCGATGCGCAGCGGGTCGCTGTCCTGAGCGGTGGCAAAACTAAGCGCTAAGGACAGCAACAGGGCTGCAATCAAGATGGATTTACGCATGGGGTGCCTTTCTGCGTGTGGTAGCGATACGTGCTATGCGTGGCGAGTTGCCCGCCGAATAAGTGCCTATGATGTTCAAGACGCCCCAAAGCATAGCAGAATTACCTGTATATACACGTCAGGGTGTAGTGATATACAATTTTGTTATAGCACATGCGGTGTGATGTTTTGGAACAAACTTTGTGATGGGTGTCTGTTGGGGGGGCTGCCGCGAAGATGTACACTAGCGTCATGCTGAATCCAACACTGTACTGGCAGGTACCATGACCGCTATCCAACTTGATCCGCAATTGCCATGTGATTTATTAGCCGATGTGACCGCCCTTCGTGACGCGGTGACGGAGCAGGGACAAAAAATCTACGCGGACTTTGCCCCCGACATTCAACGCGCCAATTACCGTGACAGCGCCGTTAACCTGGCCCACTACCTGGCCCTGCGTGGCCACAGCCTGTATGACCTGCAACTGCAATTGGTTCACCTGGGCTTTACCTCTCTGGGACGGATTGAATCCAATGTGATGGGCACGCTAACTGCGATAGAAAGTGTGCTGCAAAGCCTGTGCAATGGCACCCCCTACGCAGCAGCGCCCCCGGAAGCTGCCTTTGCCGGATTGAACCGCCTGCACCGTGAAGCAACCACCGTACTCGGCCCGCAACCCGCCGACCGCGCTGTGCGCATTATGGTAACGCTGCCAACAGAAGCCGCCGAAGACCCCGCCCTCGTTGCCAACTGGATGCAGCGCGGTATGAACTGCGTGCGCATTAACTGCGCCCACGACAACGCCGACGTGTGGGCGGCGATGATTCACAATGTACGGCAGGCCGCTGCGGAGCAAAACACACCGTGCCGCGTCTACATGGACATTGCCGGGCCGAAAATCCGCACAGAGGCCATCAGCTTCGACAAGAAACACCGCGTCCATGTGAGCCAACGGCTGCTGCTCACACGCGGGAACCCCACCGCTACCGATGACTTCCCGCTGCAAGTCAGTTGCGCGGAGCCGTCCGTGTTGGAACAGGTGCGCGTGGGCGAGGCGGTGTGGTTCGATGACGGCAAGATCGGCACCCGCGTCGTGGACGTGATTCCAGAGGGGCTGGTGCTGCACATCGAAAAAGCGAGTCCGGGGGGCACGCGGGTGCGCGTGCGCAAGGGCATCAACTTCCCAGAATCGAAACTGAACGTTTCGCCCCTAACGGACAAAGACCTGCGCGACCTGGACTTCATCGCTCAACACGCGGACATGGTGGGCTATTCGTTTGTGCAAACCGCAGACGACATCGCGCTGCTGCAACGCGAACTGGAACAGCGCCTGGACGACCCCGCCGCCATGCAGGGTAAGGCCATCATCGCCAAAATCGAAACCAGGCTGGCCGTCAGCAACCTGCCAGACATGATCGTGCGCGGCGCGGGACGGCATCCGTTTGGGGTGATGGTGGCACGCGGTGACCTGGCCGTGGAAATCGGGTTTGAGCGCATGGCCGAAATGCAGGAGGAAATCCGGTGGATATGCGAGGCGGCGCATGTGCCCGTCATTTGGGCGACGCAAGTGCTGGAAAGCCTGACCAAGCGCGGGGAAAAGTCACGGGCGGAGATTACGGACGCGGCCTTGGGCATTCAGGCAGAGTGCGTGATGTTGAACAAGGGTGCGTATGTGCGTGAGGCGGTGTCTACATTGGACGATGTGCTCACACGCATGACGGGCCACCAGTACAAGAAGTTCAACGTGCTGCGCGTGCTGCACTCCTGGGCGCGCTATGTGCAGGAGTAGGGTGGTGTACAATAGGCACAAAACCAGTGAATGAGCGAACAACCATGAGCAAGACGCCCCACATCACCCTGAACCCGGATGTGCGCTCCGGGAAGCCGTGCATACGTGGCCTGCGGATTACCGTGTATGACGTGCTGTCGTATCTGGCCGCAGGCATGGACATTGATGAGGTGCTGGACGACTTCCCGGCCCTGACGCGAGAGGATGTGCTGGCGTGTTTGAGCTATGCCGCTGACCGCGAACGTCAAACCGTTGTGATCAAAGCGTGAAGCTGCTTTTCGACAATAACCTATCATATAAGTTGGTAGAACGTCTTGCAGACGTTCACCCCGAATCTGCCCATGTAGCACAAGTTGGCTTGGACAGCGCTACAGATGATGAGGTATGGGATCACGCACGGATGGGCGGATATTGCCTGGTGAGTAAAGATTCGGACTTTAACGACTTACTGACCGCACGCGGATTCCCCCCAAAGGTGATATGGTTGCGATTAGGCAACTGCACGACGCAAATGATTGTTGACGCACTGAGAAAGCATCATGCAGAGGTTATGAATTTTGCTAACGATGCAGATGCGGGTTTGCTGGAAATTCAGTGACAGATTTGCTCATGCGCATGGCGGGCCACCAGTACAAGCGGTTCAATGTGCTGCGCGTGCTGCACTCCTGGGCGCGCTATGTGCAGGAGTAGAGAAGGGTTGTTGGATGTCTGATAGCCGCGTTTGGGTTGGGGAACACGGACGAGTAAGGGCTTGATGCATCAAGCCCTTACGAACCATTATACGATTTTACCCCTCACAGGGGTGTAACTGGGTGTTACGTCTGCGGCGTCGGCTTATTCCGCCGCTATTGGTCGCCTCGTGAAGTGTTTAGCTCATCGTTGAGGTGCTGCATGATTTCCTGAATCTCATCAGCTTTAGGGTGGTTGAGTTCCACAGCGCGTTCAAGGTCACGGATTGCTTTCTCATCCTCTTGCAGAGCTTCATAGGCCAAACCGCGACTGTGATACGCCTCTACAAAATTGGGATCAAGTTCGATGGACTTATCACAGTCATGGATTGCAGCCACGTGATTGCCCTTTTTGTGATAGGCCCAACCCCGATTGTTGTAACCTAATGCCCTGTCCGGTTCAAGGCGAATCAGCTCAGTAAAGTCGCTAATTGCAGCATCATAGTCCTCCAGGCTGAGGTGGACATAACCGCGATATATGTAAGCCTGCACGTTTCCTGGTTGAAAGCCTATGACCTTACTGTAATCGCGGGCAGCTTCGGCAAACTTACTTTGCTCGTAATAGGCATTCGCACGACTTGCGTACATGTCGGCCAATACGTCATCAGACGCCTCTCGTTGGATAGCCTGGGTGTAATCCGCAATGGCTTTTTCTAATTGGCCTAAATGCTGATAAGCCTGTCCCCTGGCGTAATAGCTACCACTAAAGTCGGGCATCTGCCGGATAACCTCTGTGTAATCGTTGATGGCAGACTTGTAGCGCCTGTTTTTGAGGTAGCTACTCGCTCGGTTATACTGCCATTTCGCAATTTGATAGGTCCAGGAAGCCACCTATATATCACGTTCCGCGTCTTCAACGTTATCCCGCAGTAGCTTGTAGAAAAACGTCGTTGCCGCGTACTCGCCGTGGAAGTTGACCGAGTGCTGTGGCATCACGCCCATGCGCTCATACCCCATCCGCTCGTAGAACGGCTCCGCGCCGCTGCCCGTTTCCGTGTCCAGGAAGAGCAGCCATCGCCCCTCGCGCAGCGCGACGACTTCAAGTGCCTGCATCAACTGGGTGGCAATCCCGCGCCGCCGGTAACCGGAGTGAACAAGCAGCTTGGTCACTTCCGCCCGATGGGGGGCATTTGGCTGCCACGCCGGGACGAGCTGCACACATCCGGCAACGTTCCTATCTAGCAGCGCAACGAGCAAAAACATCTTGCCCTCGGCTACGCCGTCTACAGACGTGCGCCAGTACGCAACTGCCTCGTCATGGGATAGGGGCGCAACAAAACTCATGGACGCCCCGCCGTTGATGCCGTCACAGAGCAGATCCGCCAGTGCGGTAATATGGGTTTGAACTTGGTCTGGAGTACAGGTGATGATTTGTATTGT
>CAWUJQ010000139.1:0-11005 GCA_963922445.1 uncultured bacterium | reverse complement strand
GGGGAGCGCCGACTCCCCCATGTTTAAGTTACTCGCGCCAGCTATGATCGCAGTTTTCACAGCGAAAGTAGTGATCGACTTCGGTGTCGGCAGCCGGTGTATAGGGGTTGCCGTGCGTGACCTCGCTGCCTGTGTAATAGACTTTGCCTGCTTTTTTGCAGTTGGGGCACTTTTTGCTACCCCGTCGGCTGTGTTCTGACCCCTGCCCTTCAAAATTAGCCATCGTATAAACTCCTTGCGTTATGCTTTCACAACTAGCGCACGGTCTTCTTGGCGTTTTTACCCTTAGACCGTGCGTTATAGATTTCTATCGCTTCTTCCGTGTCTCCATCAAAAATCAAGTTCCCCTGTTCCAATAAAATAGCACGGTTACACAACTGGCTCACCGCCCGCGCCGAGTGCGATACAAACAACAATGTCGCGTTGCCCTGCAAAAGCTCAAACAATCGTTCTGTACTCTTTTCCCGAAATGCGGAATCCCCCACAGCCAGCACTTCGTCCAAAAAGATCATGTCCGGCAAAATGTGAACCGCAATGCTAAAGCCCAAACGCGCCGTCATCCCACTGGAATAGGTTTTTACCGGTTCCTCGATGAAATCCCCTAACTCAGAGAACTCAACAATGTCATCAATAAACGTATCCACCTCGTCCGGTTCAACACCAAAAATAGCACAGTTCAAGTAGATGTTCTGACGGCCCGTGTGTTCCTTGTTAAACCCAGCACCTAACCCTAAAAGTGAGGCAAAGCGCCCGTTCACCTCCACAGTGCCCGCAGAAGGAGCCGTCACGCCAGATAGGATACGCAGCAACGTGGTTTTGCCCGCACCATTGCGCCCCATAATGGCGACCGACTCACCCCGCTCAATCTCAAAGCTAACGTCATTCAGCGCCCAAAACGTACCCGCTCGCCAACCCACCTCAGCATTGCGCTGGATAGCGCGCTTGGCTAATTGTGTGGCTTCGTGGCGCAGGCTTGGGCGATAGATCGCCGGATTGTAATGCTTGGAGACGTTATGAACGCGAATGATGGGTCTGTTCGTCATGTTAAACATAGTCTGCCAATATAGACTCTTTTGACTTAAAAGATAGGTAGCCACCATATAGCAACAAGATGCCAACAACCAGCGGATAGTACAAACTCACCAGGTCCGGCGGCACGCGGTAAACCATAATATCACGGTAGGCCGTGATGATGCTGGCCAGCGGATTCACCAAGAAGACAATCTGAATGTCTTCGGCCAGCATCGTAATCCCGTACATGATCGGCGTTGCATAAAACAGCAGCCGCATCACAATCGCAACAAACTCTGCTGTATCTCGCACGAACACACTCATGTAGCTAATGTGCAGCATCAAGCCCACCGTCAAAATCAATTGCACTATCAACACCACCGGCAGGTAAAACATATACGCTGTAAACGGCACACCAAGCAGCATATTGATAGCAATCAGCGACGCAAACATGAACAAAGCGTCAATGGAGGCTTCGATCAGATCAACCAGCACAAGAATTTCACGCGGGAAGTAGACCTTCGAGATGATGCCTTTGTTGCCCACAATACTGCGTGCAGACTTATTGATACACTTTTGGAAGAACGTCCAGGCTGTTACCCCCGCCAGGAAAAACGACACAAACGGCACATCCCCGACCTGAGTGCGATTCAAAATATTGGAAAATGCAAAGGCCATAATGAGCGACTGCGCCAGTGGCAGCAGCATAATCCACAAAATGCCTAGCCACGCCTGCTGATAGCGCGCCTGAATGTTGGTCATCGTCCACAGGCGTAACAGTGTGCGCCGCGTGTACAGCTTTTGCAAATGGAAGGCCAGCGTACTCACCTCATCGGCGTCGGGCAGCGTTGGCGTCCACCAAATGGTGATAAGCCCAAACAGAATGCCCGCCAGCACAAAGTAGAGCATCTGTAACAGCGATACATCCGGCAGCAGCACCGACGTGGTAAAAAACGACAGGCCAATGGCAATAATCAGGTTGAGGTAATGCACCCGCCGCGACCGTTTGATGTTGTACTGACGGCGTATCCAAACCGCGATGTACGTCGAAAGCACCGCAGACAGGATCAGTATCCCAAAAATCACCGGGGGTTGGGCCACATAATCCGCGCCGAGCGGCTCCCCCAGGTTAAATTTGAGCCGTACATGCACCGCATACAGGTGCGCGCAAAACACTAACACAAGAATAGATAGGTGGTCGGTAATCATCCGGTAGCTGGTGGCACGCCGGATGGTTTCCTGCGTTGTGAGCGTACTCTCAAGCTGCAAGGCGTTGTTTCCAGTAGATTGGCAATAGGCCTATTTTAGCGCCAAGCCTAACGTACGACCAGATGGGGGCAATATGCCATCTCATGAAGATAAAGGTTTGTCATTGTATGGCAATGCGTAAAACGGGCCAGCAAAGTTGTTGCCGAATGCTTCAGAGCAGGTAAACTAGATACAAACTTGTGTGTGTGTTGCTATTCGATAAATTGGGAGCTGAGGGAATGCTCATTAGCATCAAAAGATACCTAATGGCCTTGGGCGTATGTGTTTGTGGGCTACTACTTACATCTGCTCAACTGGCTGAGGCACAGGACAATCCGGCGTCAATACCGGAAGACGCCGTGTTTGCCCTCAACCAAGGTGGATACAGTCTGGCTGGACTCTCTAACAGAGACGAGCCTGTTGAAATTACGGAGGAACAACGCCTCATTCTAGAAGCAATTTTAGCAGGCAATCCAGAAGTCTATGAAACAGCATCCCAGGGCTACAGATCAGCCCAGGCGTCGGCTAGCCTACTTGAACTGTCAGGCTTGTTTAGTGTGTTTGAAGGTATCCTGATTGATGGTTTGTGTGAACTTGTATGCGACGAAAACGCCACCGATATCGAAAAAATTTCAGACGTGCGCGACTTAATGACAGACCACTATATCAATGATAACCGCAAATATTTTGGTTACGTGAGTGCAGGTGCTAATCTTGGTGTCGTGAATGGAACGGCCACGCTTTACTTCGATTTGAACGACCTCGTGGCGATCACCGAAGAGGGTGGTGAAGGTTGGGTCACAGTCTGGATCAACGTGGGCGGTGGTGCTGGCTTCAGCTTGGGGGACTTTCTGCCAGTCGGCCTTGGTGTTGTCCCGTTTGAGTTTGATCCCCTGGTGCAAGACCCGACCCAAAGTTGGACGATCTCATTCATATCTGGATCGATCCCATTTTACGCTTGTACAGGGATAACCATTGATGCAAACGGCGAGGTAGCGGGGGGATGTGAGCCAAACAGCCAGGTGAGCATTTCAATTGACGCGAGCCTATTCGATATTGAAGTCAACCTGGAGCGACTTGAGCTTAATACATCCTATCTAGGCCGCGCCTCAAGCGATTTTCTTGATGTTTTGTTGGCGGACTTGCCAACGATAGACGGGTCAAGCACCCTATCAGATATTTCGGATGAATTTATAGGATTTCTACTAAACGTTGACTTTAACGGTGTCCTGCTGGCTTTCGTTCCGCAAGATAATGAAAAGCGCGAATTTAGCTGCCAAGATGACGGTGGTTTATGCGAACAAGATGGCAAGTTCGATATCGTTGGCGGGTGCCTGGATTTGAACGACAATGGTATACCTGACAACGTCTGCCAACCGAATCCCGATGGCACTGTTAACGCCGAAATCTCTCTCGAATTCACCGCGCTTTCTGTTTTAGCAAATGGCGATATACCCTGCTACACGATTATAGACATTGACCTGCCAAATGGATGGATTGGTACACGTCCCTATGGCGTCGGGGACGTTATTGCCATCAACCCAAGATGGGCCGACTGTGATCGGCTGGAGTTTGGTGAAAGCGTCACGAAAATATGGCCCCTAGAGCGCACTGATCCTAGTGCTGCTGATAGTCTCGACATTGAGTTTAAGTTGTTTTCTGCAACAAACCCTGTTCCTGGCAATGATGGCAATGAACTTGATAGCGTCACCATCACGGTCATTGTTGATGAGACTATCGAACTTGATGTCGATGACAACGGGCTTATCACGCCAGAGGATGCAATCTACGCCGCGAATCGAGTTGGCTCAAATGACCTGAGTGCGGACACAAACAATGATGGGGTGGTTACAATAGCCGACGTTGGGCTGATAATCAGCGCCATTGGCACTCGCGAATAGTCTACCGCGTTCATCACGATGATGCAGGCGAAACGATTGCTTCGCTTGCACCTTCTATAGGATACCCCTACGTGCTGGTAACATAGACCCATATTATCACTGCCACACGAAAGGACTACCCCAATGACCGCCACCCAGCGAAACGCTGCCGCCACCCAAGCGCTCATCGATTGGGCACAACAAACCCAGGCCAACACCCCCGACGCGCACACCGCTGCTCAACACATCGTGCGTAAACTGGGTGCTCACATCACTGACGGCGTCACTGAGTTCGGCTTTTGGACGCCTGTACTGGCCAAACTCGACCCACCCCCACAAGCCATTGCATTGGAACTACTGCATCCAGCCACCCCGTTCGATCTAACCGCCGCCGACCAGCAAGTGACGTTCCAACGCCAACACATCCCCGTGGAAGTGACAGGCGAAACCGTGTGGGCAGCCGTAGACGGCCTGATCCCCGGCACCCGTGACCAATTTGGCACGCTGTACTGGCTGGTTTATCAAACAGCGGATGGCACATGGCACACCATTACCGACCATCAGGCGTATTCGGTGCCGTTTGGCGTCAGAGCGCCTGCCGAACTGATCGACATGGCCGGGATGTTCGCCGCCCGCCGCGACAAAGACCACTTTGCCCAGCTAACCGGTGAGGTTGAGGCCGACGGTACCCTGCGCCTGCCCCCACCCATGAACATCCTGCAAATTCACACCGGCACCGCCTCCCCGGATGGCACGCTGGCCGGACTGACCGAGGTCTACCAGCGCATTGCCGATAAAGTGCTGACAGGCGAAGACCTGACCCCTGCCGAACAGAACTATACCGCTTATGATGCCGTGCAGCTCATGCCGATTGAGCCGCCCATTGAACACGAAGCCGGGCCGCTGTTCTGGGAAGAAGCCAGCGCCGACCGCAGCGCGGATACGGTTACGGTGATGCTGCGCCGCCACGACATTATCAATTGGGGCTACGACGTGATGATCTCTGCCTCGCCCGCCACCAACCCATCCCTGCTGCGGACGAAACGCCCCCACGAACTGCTGGACCTTATCGAAACGCTGCACAACTTCCCCGGCAAGCCCATCCGCGTGATGTTCGACATTGTGTACGGCCACACAGACAATCAAGCGCTCGGTCTGCTCAATGACGAGTACTTGGCCGGGGCCAACATGTACGGCCAAAACCTCAACTATCTGAACCCGGTTGTTCGCGCCAGCCTCATCGAAATGCAGCGCCGCAAGAGCAACTATGGCATTGATGGCATCCGCGTGGACGGCGCGCAGGACTTCAAGTGGTGGAACCCGGAAACCGACGAGATGATCCACGATGACGACTACCTGCACCTGATGAACGACATCGTGCAGCAGGTAGACGGGCACGAATACCGCCCGTGGATGATCTTCGAGGACGGGCGTCCGTGGCCGCGTGAGGACTGGGAACTGGCCTCGACCTACCGCGAAGTGACCAAGATCATGCCGAATGTGTGGCAGTGGGGGCCGCTGACGTTTGCGCACAACACGCCGTTCCTGTTCACCTTCTGGATTAGCAAGTGGTGGCGCATCCAGGAGATGGCAGCGGTTGGCAGCCACTGGATTACCGGGTGTGCCAACCACGATACGCTGCGGCGCGGTACGCAGGTTCCCGTCGATGCGCGGATGAACAGCTATCTGGGCGCGACGCTGCCGCAAATCTTCGAGAACGGCTACGACAACCCCGCTGCCAAGCTGTTTGACTACGCTATGATGCCCGGAATCCCGATGGATTTTGTGAATGCATCCATGCGTGCGCCGTGGGGCTTCTTCCGCAACACGGACGACAAATACGGCGTGAAAGTCGTCAGTGAGGAAGCCCGCTTCACAGAGTGGGTCATGACGGAAGACCGCTTCAACCGTGCGAGCATGTTCCCGCGCCTAAAAGCGATGGGCTTCGCCCAACTTAGCGACGTGCGCCGCTTCATGCACAGCCTGGAACACGCGGTACTGGCGGCACGCGGTGACCTGGAGGCCGTGGCCAAGCTGATAAACAGCGCGACGCCCTTATTTGCGTCGGGGCCGTTCACGGTGGCGTCACTCAAGGGTTATGCCCTCGCCTGGATGGAAGACGTTCACGAGTATTGCAATATATGGGGCTACACTGACGATGTGAGTCCAGCGCGGGCGGCGTTTAACCGGACGGTGCGCGAGTTCCGGCAGGCACGGCCCTGGCTGATGGACAACCTGCGCGCCGGGGAACACTTCGATCACCAACAGCCGACCAACGGCGCGATTTTGTTCTATGGGCTGCGCCGCAGTCCCGATGGCACCGAGCAGATTTTGTTCATTGCGAACATGGAAGGCGCACCGCGCACGGTTGAGCCGCTAAAGCTGCCCATTCCCCAACTCCCCCAGGACGGCTGGCGGGTATCGTTGCAGTCGCCGGGCCTGGATGTGACCGACGCTGCCACCGCAGTTGAATTGAAGGACAGTCAGGGTATAGTGTTTATTCGATTGACAACGTAGCCCATTTGCCCAATACAGCGCCAGTGGAAAGCCCAATGCCAATGAAAATCGTCACAGCTCAATCCGGCCAACCCCTTGACCACTTCATCAAGTTAGCTGATGAATACGTTACCTGGATGCTCGGTGAAATCCCGCAGCACTACCCGGACATGAACCTAAACGAGTTCGCGGCAGAACATGCCTATGACGACATTCGTAAGAAGTTCCCCGGCGAACATACCCCACCAGATGGCGGTTTGCTCGTTGCGATGCAAGAGGGGCGCGCCGCCGGATGCATTGCCTTCGGCAGGCTGTCGGATTCAATCTGTGAGGTGCGCACGTTGTTCGTGCAGCCAGCATTTCGCGGTGCAGGGGCGGGACGCAAACTGGTAGAGGCTTGCCTGAAAAATGCCCGTGACCTGGGCTACGATCGCGCCCGGCTGGATACACTCAGCTTTATGACAGGTGCCCAGCGCTTGTACACGTCGTTTGGGTTCTATCCAATTGACCCTTACCTGGATGTGTCTGAGGGGTTGCGACGGCATATTCGCTTCTTTGAGTGTCAGCTTTATGACGAGGTGCAGGGGTAACGCACGATGTAACAGCATAGTTTGGGCTGCGTTGCCAAAATCGAACCGACTCCTACCCGCACACACACACCACCCATGATACACTGCTCCTCCTGCATAGAACAAGTGTTCAATCAGAGAGGAGATGCCATGTCCCTACCGGAGTTCAAGCAGTTGTTGGTCGCGTCGCTGATGGCGTTGATCGTCGGCATCATTACGCAGTTGGTGCGCCACTGGCTAGAGCTATCCCGTGATCGGCGTGCAGACCATCCTGCCGACGACACCGACCCTGATAACGGGCAGCCGTAAACAAATCCCCCGCTCATGTAGAGTGGGGGGCTTTTGGTGCTGTGATGTGAAGTGCGGCCTAAGTGACGCGGTCTTTCGCGTTGTGATAGGCATCCTCAACCACTCGGCGGCTGTCGTCGTAGCCTTCTTCCAGCGTGTCCGTCAGGATGCTGCGCAGCTTTTCACCACTGGATGGAGCCATCAGCAGGGCGATCATCGCGCCTACGCCTGCCCCCAGGCTGAAGGCGATTGCCGCCAGCGTCATGCGGTTGCGGCGGGCACGTTCGGCAGCTTCTTGGCTGTAGTAAGTTCGCTCATTCATCTCAAGTGACATGGCGAGTTACGCAGCCGCTCGGTTGAACGTCTTCAGGGCCGCCAGCAAAATCACTGCGCCGATGAAAGCCACAAACAAACTGTACAGGTTAAAGCCGGTTGCGCCAGCAGCACCCAGCAAGTTAAATACCAGGCCACCGATAAACGCGCCGACGATACCAATCACGATGTCCATCAGTGTGCCCTGACGGGCATTCGTATTCATCACCAGGCTGGCCAGCCAACCGGCAATACCACCGAGTAAAATCCAAAGTAGTAGGTTAATCAGTCCCATGTGTGCAATTCTCCTTGTAGGTTTTGATGTAAGGGTAGTGTGATATGTGGGAGGGCGCAGGCAGGTTGCCCACACCCGTCAGTCGGGCTAGCTCTGTTCCACTTCGCCGCGCCATGCGCCAGTGGCTTCGCCGCGCCGCTCGATAAATTCCTTGAAGCGCTCCATGTCGCCCTTCATGCGGCCTTCAACAATGCCGAGTGCTGCACCGACGTTCTCTACGAAACCTTCCGGTTCATAGTCAATTTGCAGGGTAACGCGGGTGGTGTTGTCATCAATGTGATGGAACGTCACCACACCAGCATTCTTCGCGCCAGACGTACTCGTCCAGGCAATGCGGTGATCGGGGGTTTGCTCCGTGATAACGGCGTCCCACTCTTGGGTGACGCCTGCAATTTCAACCTTCCAGTGCATGTGAGTGTCGTCAATCTGGGTGATGCTTTCGACACCTTCCATGAACTGCGGGAACTCTTCAAACTGCGTCCACTGGTTGTAGGCAGTGCGGACGGGAACATTTACGTCGATTGCGTGTTCATACTGTGCCATATGGGGGTACTTCCTTTTTGCTATCTCGTATCTTGCCCTCCACATTGACAGGCGTTTGTATGAACAGTCTTTGAGTCAGTATAGCTCCCGCTCAGTTTTGCGTTGGATTACGCCTCAAATGCATATTCCAGGTTCCAGCATCCGCCAAGATTAGCGTAATATCGAACTACGAGCGTGATTGTTATGACGCTTGCCAGCTTTCCCGTCTACAGCGTGACAGACCTCAAAAATCAGCAATACGCCCGATAATAGTCGCATCTATCAGGGTATGAATGGCCGGGGAACGTTCCTTGGCCGTGGTGTAAAATGAAGCTTATTTGACGCCACCCTAAGGAATTCACACCCATGCGTGATGTATACATCGTTGCCGCCAAGCGCACCCCCATCGGTAAGTTCGGTGGCAGCCTTAAAGATGTTCTCCCCGTTGACCTGGGCGCTCATGCCATGAAGGCCGCGCTTGAGCAAGCAGGCATCAGCGGGGACGCCCTGGATGTGTATATCATGGGCAACATCCTGCGGGCGGGGCACGGCCAACTGCTGCCCCGGCAGGCGGCCATCAAAGCGGGCATCCCCAGCGAAGTTGACGGCTACGCCATTGACATGGTGTGCTCCAGCGGCATGCAGGCCGTTATGAATGCAGCCACGCTCATCAAGGCGGGCGAGGCCGAGGTCGTGTTGGCGGGCGGCATGGAGTCCATGTCACAGGCGGGGTTTGCCCTCTCTGGCAGGGCGCGCTGGGGCTACAAATACCTGGCTGGTAAGCCAGAAACGCTCACCGATACCGTTGAGGTTGACGGGCTGACCGACCCAATCGCCCATGAGATTATGGGCAGCGAAACCGACCGCCTCTCCGACGAATACAAGGTCACGCGAGAAGAAGCCGATGAGGTTGCCTATCAATCGCACATGCGGGCCGCCAAGGCCACCGATGACGGCACGTTAGCCATCGAAATTGCGCCAATAGAGGTCAAGGCACGCAAACAGACCCTCACCATAGACGCTGACGAGGGCATCCGCCGAGATACATCCCTGGAGGCGCTGGGCAAGTTGCGCCCCGCCTTTAACGACAATGGCATCCTGACGGCGGGCAACAGCAGCAGCCTCAACGATGGCGCTGCCGCGCTCATCCTTGCCAGCGAAGACGCCATCGAAAAGCACGGACTCACCCCACTGGCCAAATACGTGAGCGGGGCGTGGGCAGGCGTGGAAAGCTGGCGGTTTGTGGAAGCGCCCATTCCGGCAGTGCGCAAGCTGCTGGGCAAAACAGGCCACGACATCGGCGCAGTAGACCTGTTCGAGAACAACGAAGCCTTCGCCACCAACAGCGTCCTCTTTAATAAAGTGCTGGAAATCCCCTACGAAAAGCTGAACATCTACGGGGGCGGTATTTCACTCGGCCACCCCATCGGCGCGACGGGCGCACGCCTATTTGTCACACTTATCAACGCATTGAAGCAAACCGATGGTAAACTAGGGTTGGCTTCGTTGTGTCACGGTTCAGGAGGTGGCACGGCGGTTTTGATCGAAAACATAACGGCATGAACCATGCAAGCTATCCACAACATGATTTCAGCGGCGCTGGCTGCCGCTGACCCCTACAAACTGACGCAAACCGCCCTCGCTGACTTCGATCCCGGCAGTGAGGGGCGGTTATGGCTGGTGGCCGTCGGCAAAGCCGCCGTCACCATGGCCGCTGGCACTCACGATAGGCTAGGTGACCGCATCAGGGGGGGTGTGATTGTAAGTAAAGAGGACTCCGCCAACCTGCCAGACCACATGATGCACTATCAGGGCGGCCACCCCATCCCAAACGAGGGCAGCCAAGCGGCGACCCAAGCCATCCACGTGCTGCTCAAGCAGACGAAGCCCGCTGACCATGTACTTTGCCTGATCAGCGGGGGGGCTTCTGCCCTGCTGACGCAGCCCGCGCTCACACTAACCCAGTGGCGTGAGGTGAACAAGGCGCTCATCAGCAGCGGCTGCACCATCAACGAGATTAACCACGTTCGCCAGCACTTCGACGCGGTCAAAGGCGGCGGCTTGCTTCATTGGACGACCCCGGCTGCGTGTACCACCTACATCCTGAGTGATGTGATCGGCAATAACATGGCCCACATCGGCAGCGGCCCCACCGTCCCCACACCGCGCGATGTGGCCAAGGTCGAGGCGATTCTCGCTGAGTTCAATGTCATGGATCATATGAGTGAGGACACCCGCGCCGCCGTGCAAGCGCACATCACATGGTTACACGATCAGCCCCCCCCACCGGACTACCCCGCTGTGACCAATCACATTATTGGCGATGTGCAGCGCAGTGCCGAGGCCGCAGCAACCGCCGCCCGCGCTGCCGGGTATAAGGCCAA
>CAWUJQ010000138.1:0-11037 GCA_963922445.1 uncultured bacterium | reverse complement strand
CCCGAATCCACATTCAACTATGAAGATGACAACTGGAACCCCATGTGGTTGCAGCCGAAGGAACCGGAAGTTGTGCCAACTGAGCGGGTGCAGACCCCGTGGCAAAACAGCTATCGTCCCGATCAGGAATACACTATCGCCGATGTCTGGAAAATGGCCCACGATCAGCTTGAGATTCAGTTCGACCGCGCCAGCTTTTCCACCTACCTCGAACACCTCACATTAGTGGATTACGATGTAGATACCCTCACTTTCACGCTGGCGGTAAAACACAGCTACCACTTCGATATGGTACGTTATCGCCTGCATCGCAATATACGTCGTGTGCTGAGTGACTCATTCGGGCAGGATGTCGAGATTGTCTACCTGACCTACGACGACTGGCGAGAACGAAGTCAGTAACCCCTACATCACCGCATTCTGACAAGCTGAACCGGTGCCGTGATTCGCTCCCGGTCTTTTGGCATTCCTGTTCACTGAACCCCCAAATTTTCCCGCATTTTTCTCACTCAAAACCGATTGCAAAGCACATCAAACCGTTGCGTATCCAAGCCAGAATTGGTGCCCCGTTTGGTTGGGGTGAAATTGGTCGATCAACTTCAACATCTGTGGACCTTGCGAATCGAACGTTCTCGAACTTGCGACCCGGACAATGCAGATGCTTTTCCTTAATAACAAAGATCACTTTAGAGAGTAAATTACATGGACACCAAGATCCCGAAAAGACCATCGCATTTTTCATTTGTAATACTTGTCAAAAGCCCGTGATGAGAACCTTTATCGCATCCAGCTCACCACGGCTGAGTGCTGCAAAGGTCTCTATGATGTCTGTGACCCGGCACAGCCTCTGGTTTTACCTCCGGAGATCTTCTTCGGAGAACCCGTGACATGGTGGGTGGCTCTGGTCTATTTGGTCGCCCTCTTTGTGAACATCGCTGGTGAGGAAATTGCGTGGCGTGGGTACCTGCTTCCGCGCCAAGAGCAAACACACGGTCAGTGGGCATGGCTGGTCAATGGGCTCATGTGGGTCTTCCTGTTGCACGCTGTCCTGCGCTGGATGTACCTGGGGTTACTGCCAACGGGTTTGGTCACGCCGTTTGTCGCCCAGCGTACTCAGAACATATGGACCGCTGTCATTATTCACGGGACAGGCAATCTTGTTTTTCTGATATTGATTCTGGTTGGCATCATGCGTGCCTGAGCCCAACTGAGTGCGTATCAACGATGAAGCTCACGCTGTGCAATCCAGCCAGGGTGGTGCATCATGCCTGATGTTGGTTTTGTTTACATAGCGTGAAGCATGATTAGCCGTTCGATACGTTACAGTTTATTCCTCATTTTTGCTGTGGTGGGCATTGTGCTCCGCTTCTGGAAGCTGTCACATTATCCCGCCATTTACACAGATGAGGCGACCCATCTTGAGATCGCACGCCAATTAAGCCTCGGTCACATCCAATACTTTGCTGTACAGGATTCATGGTTGCTGTTCGCCCGTCTGCCGTTATTTGAATATATCCTCGCCGGATTGTTCGTGCTGTTTGATGTAGAGTTGATTGTTGTACGAGGGTTGACAGCGACCTGCGGCCTGTTGACGGGTTTGCTGTTATATGTGTTTCTTGCCAACGTTGCGCGTGATTGGCGGCTGCCACTCGTGGTATTTTGCCTATGGAACATCTTCCCCCAGGCTGTCCTGTATCATCGGTTCGGATTTAGCTATAACCTGCTCCAACCACTCATTGTGCTGATCCTTTGGGGGCTGTATCACTATCATGACCAACGATCACGACGAGGGCTGTTGCTGGCGGTGGTGGGGCTCACCATCGGCACCCTCTCAGACATCATCATGTGGTCCTTCATCCCCATCATTCTGTTGGCGACCCTCAACAACTGGCGTGACGGGGTATGGGCCGTTCCCCTTTCCCTGTTGCCGCTGAGTTTCTGGGCCGTATCCCAACTCGCAGCTCACCCCCAGGCGTTCTTATTTGACCTCAGTTACACCCTGGCCCGCACGGGCGGCGGTACACTACATGATCAGCTTGGTTTGTTGGTTCATAATTACACGGTGTTGTTGGGCGATACCTGGTGGCTGATTGCCATCATCGGCTGGGTTTTGCTGAAGAACAGGACGTTACAGGTGGTTGTTGGGATGCTGCTGTTGCCGCTCCTTCTCGTCGGGCGCACCGTGCCGCTCTACAGTCTGAGTGCCTACTACCTGATCCCCTTTCTACCGCTGGTTGTAGTGGGTGTTGCCACGTTTGGCGTTCGTTCATGGGACGTTCTTGGACACCGATTTGGCAGGTTAACCGCATCTGGCCTGATGATCAGTTTGATTGGCCTGCCACTGGGGTACACCTTGCATCAGGATTGGCAGGGGTTGATGCAGGAGCAACCTACCCCAATCGATCGTTTTCTGGTCGATGTGGATGGAGCAAGAGAGGCTGCTCAATACATCGACGATAACGTGGCGAGCGGTAGCCTTGTCGTGGCATCGGCTCCTGTTGGCTGGCAGATCGACACCTCCATTCGCGTTTTGGAGTTCCAGATGGCGGCCGTTGCTGATGGTCGGGATGCGGTACATATTCCAGGCAATCTGCCAGCTACACGCTGGGCGTACCAGACAACATTGGCAGAGGCAGATTACCTGGTCGTGGATCCGTTGTGGCGCAACTGGGGTGCCGTTCACATTCCGCAGGTGGCGGCGATACTGAGTACCCTTGAGGAGTGGGAACGCGTCCATGATAGCCATGATATCGAGATTTATCGTAACCCTCACATCAGATGATGCACTCGTTCTGGATTGCAGAATAGCTGACAAGAGTGACTGAAATACCCACAAAAATCTGATTTGCAGCGTATCTCATAGATTGGACAGACGACGATTGGGCGCATCAGGATCACACTTCTGCTGCCATCCGCTCGACACGAAAGATACGATTGTGGAGAAGCACAATTGGAACGAGATAGACCATACCCTGAACCCATACCAGCGTCATGAGATTTTCGTCCATGCCAGCGGCCTCTACTAGCAGTCCCCGATTGACCAGACCGAAGACGATGTTGGCAACGGTGTGAAAGCTCACGGCGGCCCAGATGCTGTGGGTTGCCAGGTAAAGATAGCAGAAAAGCAGTGTAGACAAAAACAGTGGGATGATAGGCATCCACCATAAACCCTGCCCAATTATCAGATGTGGGAGAACAAATAGTACTGCATTCCAACCGATAGCTGCCCGAAGCGTCCAGCCGTAGTGAACCAGTGCTATCAGCAAATACCCTCGAAACGCCAATTCCTCGACGGTGCCTGTCACCCAGCCATCAAAGATCAGATTGGTCAAAATGTGCTAGGGTTATATCATTGACCAACCAAGTCGTACAGCTCCATTGCCATGAGAATCAAGAGCGCCATCCCAGATAGCTAGGATAGCTTGACCATAAACATAGAGGCATGAGCGTCTCGTGTTGAAGCGTCTCACGACATGGTTCACCTATAGATCTTGTGTGTGGATGATGCCACGTTTGAGCGCGTAGGCCATTACCTGCACCCGATCTCGTAGACCAAGCTTGTCGAGGATACTGGCAATATGAGTACGAACTGTCGCCTCGCTGATGGTGAGTGTTTCCGCGATTTCTGCCGCGTTTTGTCCTCTCGCTACCCACTCAAAGACCTCACGTTCACGAACCGTCAGGGTTGCGAGCGGGTCGTTTTGCCGTGTCCCCCGGATCATCACATGGGTTGCTACCGGATCAAGGACGGGCTTGCCCGCAGCGACTTGATGAATTGCTGCGATCACTTCTGCACTACGAGCCGTCTTGAGCAAATAGCCCATTGCCCCGACTGATAGCGCTGTGGTGATCAGCTGATCCTCCAATGAGGAGGTGAGAACAAGCATCGCGGGGGATTGCTGTGTATCTTCCAACTGCTTGAGAACATCGATCCCGTTCATGCATGGCATCAGGAGGTCAAGTAGCACAACATCGGGTCGAAGGGCACGGATTTGCTGGATAGCCATCTGACCATCCGCTGCCTCACCAACGACTTCAATGTCAGTTTCACCTGAGAGTAATAAACGCAACCCCTGCCGTACAATAGCATGATCATCCACAATCAGGACACGAATCATAACGATGTTTCCTCTACATCCAGTGGAATATTGAGGTGGATTGATGTGCCAGCCTCACTACTTTCAATGGTCAAAGTTCCGCCCACCGCTAACATGCGTTCCTGCATCCCACTCAGCCCAAAATGTGCTGACTTATCCACGAGATTGGGGGCAAAGCCATCGCCATTATCCGTGATGCCCAATGCAATCTGTCGTTGCCCGGCCACCAACGTTATTGTAACAGCAGTCGCATTTGCATGACGGGCGACATTGTTTAAGGCCTCTTGCGAGACACGATAAAGTGTGTCTTGGACAATGGTCGGAATACTTTTACGCCCTAAAATCACAGAGCTTTCAACTGTAATACCATGCGTGCTCTGCCACTGGTCAACCATGCTGCCGAGGGCATTCTGCAGGCCCATCTCAATAACATCTGGTGGGCGCAGATCAACCAGAAGCGCACGCAAATCTGTCAGTGTCGATTCCGCCATCGTCTGGACGGTTCTAGCGCGTGCAGTACCCATTCCAACATCCTCAGCGATAGCATCCGGTAGGGTCGCAGCAGTTATTGACAGGCTAAACAACCGTTGGGCAATGGTATCGTGCAGGTCGCGTGCGAGTCGTAAGCGCTCATTCTGTGTTGCAACTTCCTCGACCTGGCATGCCAGTGCCGCATTTTTTTCGGCAAGCTCACGGAGGGTCTGAAAATTCTTCTGAATGGTATCCGCCATATCATCAAACTGTTGTCCGAGTTGCCCAACTTCATCGTGACGGCGATCTCGAACGCGCGCATCTAAATTGCCGTTTGCAAATTGGCGGCTGATGGTGGCGATGTCTGCAATGCGCCTGACCTGAGGGCGCACCACCAACATGGAAAAAATGAATGCCAGCGGGAGTGCCATAACGGCAGCAGAGCTGGATTGAACCAAAAGGATCGGAACAATCCCTTCAATTGTGATGCTGCCAAAATTGAGCGCCGGGGTATAAGGTCCACGTTGGCTAATCACACGTTGTCCAGTGTTCGTTGCCATCACAGTCTGTACCCAGGTCTCGTCATGATGCTCATAGGCCTGGGTTCCCGTCCGCACATTCACCAGGTCCGGCGCACATACTGCCAGTAATGCACCAACAGTGCAGGTTGTCAGTCCGGTAGCGTAGAGTACCTCACCATCGTCATCTACAATCAGGCTAAAGCCATCTGGATTAAAGGAGACGGTTTCCAGCAAGTGCGAATGGTCGAACTGCCACACCGTTACATCAAGCATGGCACGGACACGATAATCCTCAATGCTAAACGTCCACTGGAGGACTCCGACGATCAACAACGCCAGCGCAACTGCTGTGATAAGCACCACGGTGATATGGCTGAGTATCATCTGGTAAGAAAACAACTTCAAACGCCACATGAAGCCCCCTTAGTCAATGACTAGCGTGCGCGTCCAATCTTTTCCACTCCACCATACCGCAATTTTGTCTGATCTTGCCCCACAAAATGTGGCCTTCGTCTCCACATTTTGTGGAGAGCACCTCCACATGATGACAACATAATTTCAGTGTAAATCGCATGAGACACGTGCCAATCTGACTGAGAATCGAGCATGAAACACCACACGGTAAAGCGAATTGGATAGAGACTACACATGCATACCCTGTTCATCATCCTGCTCATCATGAATTTGATTGTCAGTTATACCGTGCTGTTTGTCTTATGTTCTGTTTGTTTTGTCATGATGGGTTTCATGCTTGTTAACGAACAATAAGGAGTTCAACTCATGTTTCGCCACGTCTTTCGTGCGCTTTTGATCTGCTCAGTAACTCTGGCAACAAGTCAACCGATCCTTGCACAGGATGATGTTGATGTACGATCAGAGTTGCAGGCTATTGTTGATGCGATTATCGAAGTTGAGGGTATTGTCGGGCTGAGTGTCGCCGTTTACTCGCCAGATGTGGGACTCCTACGGTCAGCATCCGGCGACGCCATCGGGAATACACCCACAGCGCTTACACCGGAGCACTTGCTGTACGCAGGCAGCGTTACCAAAACGTTTGTCGCAGCTACGGTACTACAATTGATTGATGAGGGAGTGTTGTCGCCAGACGACACACTCGATTTATTTTATCCCGATTATCCGAATGCTGACCGGATTACGATCCATCAGATGCTCGGCATGACCAGCGGCACGTTTGACTACTTCCGCAACGCGCCCGATAATCCGTTCATCCCGGTGCTGATGAGTGACATCACTTATCTGTGGACGCCCGATGAGATTATCACCACCGCTGCGTCCGTTGGACAACCTGCCGCCCCCGGTACCACCCACACTTATTCCAACACCGACTACATTCTGCTGGGGCGCATCATCGAGATGACCACCAGCAACCCGCTCCATGTGGAACTCCGCACACGGCTGTTCGATCCCCTGGGAATGACCTCAAGTTACCTTGCAGGGGTAGAGAACGTACCAACAGCAACGGCACAGGGGTATGTCCGGGATGCTGCGTTTTTGTTTGGCGCAGTCGAACCCCGTGTGACCACGCGCGAGGACTATGTGGGGCTAGAGCAACTGAGCTGGGCTGCGGGTGGACTGATAAGCAGTCCAGCTGATCTTGCCATTGGCATGTACGGTCTGATGACAGGCCCAATACTCCCGGTAGAGTTGCGCGACGAAATGACAACACGGCGTGTCCTGCCATCTGAAAGTGGGGCGATTTACGGCTATGGCGTTGAGTTTATTGAGACTGTTTCCGGGACTGGTATTGGACATAGCGGCTCGCTACCAGGTTATGCGTCCCTCACCCTCTATATTGTAGAGCATGACCTCAGTATTGCTGTAATGACCAATGACGAGGCGGGAGAGGTTCTGCTCCCCGACATCGTGAATGATCTGCTCACCGTTGTTGTCAATGACGTATAGGTTCACGTCATGAATTTTGAGATGGGTTGTCTGCTGGAGATCGCTCATCTCACCTGAAGAACGGTTTTCTGTCAGCGGAAGCAACGTACATCGTAAGGGTTGTATCCATCATGGAACTTGCAGCAGAAATTCTCATTGTAGGCGGTGTTCTGAGCATTGCTTACGGCATCTTCACAGGAATCCCTGCCGGGGTCATTCGCCAGAATAATGCCACCTATCCGAAGTACCTGCGCTTTGCCCACATCGGCGCACTGATGTGGGGCCCCATCCTGATTGGGCTAGCGCTACCAATAGAACTGTCTCCACTAGGTGAACAGATGGAGCTATGGGCCGCTTGGTTGATGGTAATTGCGGCATTTACCTTAAGTGCCAAGGACACATTGAATTGGCTGCTGGGTATCGAAGATGAATTCGCAGAAATGCCGCGCCTGCCCGTGGTACTGGCGGGCATTTCTGCCTTAGCCAGCATGAGCGGGATAGCCATTATCACGTTTGGGGTTTTTCAAGGACTGTAGATCATATCGAGGAATAGCACCATGTCAACAAAAACAGCGCATCACCTGAACAGACGAACATGGAGGCGCATCATGATGACGCTCATCATAGCAGGGCTGGTCGGGGTCGTATTCTTTGCATTGACGATTGTAAACACTCTGCCAGAGATAGTGGCTGCAGTGGGTTCAGATCAAGCGCCACCATCATCTGCAACGCTCTTTGGTGTCGTCGTGATCCAATATGGTGGGCTGGTGATCCTGGCGGTGTGGGGTGGCTTGACGCTTGCCCGTCAGATGGATTTGAATCCGGCACCTATGCTCACTCGGAGCGTGACAACGAGTCCAGTCTATCCGCCTATCTTCAGCGTCCTGGGTGGGTTTGCCATAGGGCTGCTCTCGTTGACGCTTTATCAGTGGGTATTTTTCCCACGAATTGGCTTGCCACTAAACCTTGCCGCAGAACAACCCCTATGGCTACGCCTGGGAAATGCATTCTTCTACGGTGGCATCACAGAAGAACTCTTGATGCGGTTGGGCTTGATGACAGCGTGTATGTGGGTTGTGTATAAGCTGAGCAGCGGTCAGATCAATAGTACGGCGTTGTGGAGTATCAATGTAGTGATCTGGTTTTTGTTCGGCCTAGGGCATTTACCCTCAGCGATGGGATTGATGAACGCTTCATTGACACCAACCCTGGTTGTGATGGCACTGACACTGAACATCGTTTCGCTGCTATTTGGCTGGATCTATTGGCATTGGGGTATCGAGATGGCCATCATCGCCCATATAAGTTTCCACATTGGCTACACGTTGATCGGTGGAATCGTTACAGGCTAACCCGACAATCTGTTGCATATGACGATGCTTGTCCGTGTTGACCATATAATACATACAGGAGCATGTAATGTCTGAACGAAGTCGTATCACGTTAATGCGATCGCTGTGGTTCATATCGGCATTAACGTTGGGGGCAATCTTAATCGGTGCTATTGGGCTTGGCGGTGCAACAACATGGCTTATTACGTTATCCGTTGCAGTGTTGTCTCTGGCAACATTAGGCACGGCGACCATTCTACATTTAGATGACGACCATATGTCGGAAAAGGCAAAACGCCCTGACGTAAATATAATGCTACGGGATATGACGAATGAGGACTTACAAGCATTACACCAGCGTTTGTCTGATGAACAGACACTCAGACAGACTAACAGAAATTATCTTGAAGAGGATGAAGAGATCATAGGATTCAAGCGTGATTAAGGCCTGATGAGGCGGTTAGTCTGCAATGGCGAAATTTAGCGATGTATAGTGCTTACGTGCAAAAGCCCATTAGACCATTTGAGGCTTTGGCATCGCCAAGATCGGCCTGTACAATAATGCTATGTCAGCATCCATTCTAAAGACCAAACTATATATCCCCCTATCACAAACAGACGTTATCCGACGATCACGTCTGTTCGCGAAAATCACGCAGGGCGCGCATGGCAAAATGACGCTGGTGTCGGCTCCAGCGGGATCTGGCAAAACGACCCTCGTCAGCGAGTGGATCCGTGCATCGGACAGACCAACGGCGTGGCTCTCACTAGATGAACATGACAGCGACGCGATTCGTTTTCTGACGTATCTGGTCACTACGTTACAGGGTATCACGCCGGAATTTGGAGGGGGTATCGTAGAGGCATTGCAATCCGCCCAGCCTCCTCCGACTGAGGTTTTACTGACACCGCTCCTCAACCAACTGGCTGATGTTCCGATCCCTTTTGTTCTCGTGTTGGACGACTATCACATGCTAGATAGCGCCGAGGTTGACTCGGCTCTGGTCTTTTTGATCGAGCATCAACCGCCACAGATGCATCTGATTATGACGACCCGTGAGGACCCTAACCTACCCCTGGCGCGCCTGCGTGCGCGCCGTCAGTTGACCGAGATTCGCGCCGCTGATTTGCGCTTCACCCCGGACGAAGCCTCAGCATTTCTCAATCACGTGATGGGACTATCGCTTTCCCCGGAGGCAATTGATGCACTCGAAAAACGCACCGAGGGCTGGATTGCTGGCTTACAGTTAGCCGCCATCTCCATGCAAGGGCATCAGGATACGCGTCAGTTTGTTGAGGCATTTACGGGGAGCCATCACTTTGTCCTGGACTATCTGGTTGAGGAGGTGCTCAGCAGGCAGCCCCCAGACCTTCTTGACTTTCTGATCCAGACATCCATTCTAGATCGTATGTGTGGCCCACTATGCGATGCGGTTTTAGATCAGGCTGGCATTACGTCTCAGTCCACACTTCAACGAATTCATCAGGCTAATCTATTTCTGATCCCGCTCGATAACGAGCGTGGTTGGTACCGCTATCATCACCTCTTCGGTGATTTGCTCCGCAAACGCCTCCTACAAGCGAAAAATTATGACGTCAAACGTCTGAACCTCAACGCAAGCCGATGGTTCGAAGACAATGGCTTTGCATTGGAGGCATTTCAACATGCCGCCGCTGCTGAAGACATCAATCGGGTACTTCAACTGGTTGATGCAGGGCATACGCCACTCTATCTGAGAGGGTACGCAGTCCCTGTACTGCGTTGGCTGCAATCCCTGTCGCCCGAGACGAAGGATGCCCACCCAATCCTGTGGGTAATGACGGCTTGGACCCTGTGGATTACCCATCAGAGCATAAAGGTGGAGCCGATATTGCAGCAAGCGGAGTCAGTACTAGCGCAACGCCCACATGATGATGAAACGGGCCTGACCCCGGGGCGCATTGCGGCGATGCGGGCGATGCTGGCAGCGAACACCTATCAGACGGATGTGATGATTGCCCAGTCGGAACGTGCGCTGGCGCTACTACCTGACGACCAGCGGTATGTGCATCTGGAGGTGAAACGCACCCTCGCATCAGCGCATCATATCATTGGCAACCGTGATGAAGCGGTCCAGGCGTATCTGGATACCATCACGCTATGCGAGGCGACGAATAATGTCTTTACAAATATCCTCGCGACAACGGGCCTCGGTATCGTGTATGAGCTGGAAACCCAACTAAATCTGGCGGAACACGCATATGGGCAGGTGCTGACTCAGGTTGGGGAACCGCTCCAGCCGATTGCGTGTGAGGCATGCCTGGGCCTGGCACGTATCGCCTACGAGCGGAATGATCTGGACGCGGCGGCACATTATGGTGAACAGGCGATTTTCCTTGCTGAGCAAATTGAGGGAATTGACACCGCCCTAGCCGCTGAAGTTCTGATGGCCCGCGTCACACTCGCTAGAGGTGACACACACACAGCGATGTTGGCGATTGATAAGGCATGGCAGTCTGCTCGCCAAAACCAATTCACGGTCCAAATCCCCAAAATCGCTGCGCTAAAGATCAAGCTCTACCTGCAACAGGGGAGCATCGCAACGGCCGTCGCTTTACTAGCGGAACACTCAGCGCCATTGAGCCGGGCCAGGGTCGTACTCGCCGAAGGTGATGCCGAGGCAGCACTGGCAACGTTGAGGGCATATCGACAAGAGATGACCGAAAAGTCCTGGT
>CAWUJQ010000137.1:0-11037 GCA_963922445.1 uncultured bacterium | reverse complement strand
ACCCCCGTAGCCATGTCACTCATGCTGTGTGATACCACACCCGAAGTGCGGGCGACGGCAGCCTGGGCACTCGATCAACTGAACAACGTCGAAGCGGCCTCCGCGCTGGTGGCTGCATTGGAAGACCCGGCCTACGATGTGCGCTCCAATGCCGGGTGGGGCCTCGTCAATCTGGGGCGGCGACGCGACTCGCCCGCGTCACGGGCTGTCACGGAGCAGGTGATTGCCGTACTGCGCGACAGTACCAACTGGGATGCCCGCGAGATGGCCTATCAGGTGCTGCTCCGTTTGGGTGGCAAAGACGCCCAGGACGCGATTGATCGCTACTGGGACGGATACTAGCACGCGTATGATCCAAGTTCCCAACGCGCTGGGCGATCATGGGCCGGATGGTGAGGCGTTTTACACCTCCGCGACGCGGCTCAGTGGGGACGGCCTGGATATGTCACAAGTGAGCTTTATTCGGCCTTATGGCGTGATTGCCCTGCTGTGCGTGGCTCGAAATTATCACGAACAGACCCGCGAGGCGCTCTTGCTGCGGAACATGCAGAAGCAGGTTCATCAATACCTTGAGCGGGTTGACCTATTCAAAGTGGGTGGCGACTACCTGCGTGCCGACCGCAACCTGGACGAGACGTGGGATCGCAAGCAGCCGAACCCTAAACTGCTCGAACTTACGCCTGTGAGCAGCGCTAATGATGTGTTTACGGTCATCGGGCAGGCGGAGCGCATTTTTTCGTACTGGTTACAGGTGAGCAACTTACACAGCCTGATTCGCGTGCTGAGCGAACTGTGTTCCAATGCGTACCAGCACAGCGGTGCCCCACCCGGCTTCGTGATGATCCAAACACATGAGGCGGTAACAAAAGGGCAGGCGCGGGTGCGCCTTGCTATCTGTGATATGGGCATCGGTGTGCCCGGCAGCCTGGAACAACGCTTTGGCCCGCTGGGAGAAACGCCGCTCGACTACCTGTTAATTGCAATGGGCGGCAAAACATCACGGGGAACTGGGCGCGGCGGCTTGGGCCTTCGCATCGTTGAAAAGACGGTGGGCGAAAGCGGCGGCTGGATGTGGCTGCGTTCACAGACGGCAGCCCTCATCACCGATGGGAACGGCTATCTAACCACCTACCGCGACCTACCCTACATCCCTGGCACGCAGGTCGCTGTGGAGTTCCATGCGCCGTTGAATTAGCTTGTCTTTGTGAGTTTTGCAGCAGCGGCCTTATCCACCAGCCACCGCAGGTCGCCGCTTGACGGCTGAATAAGCTGCACCGGGTATTTGTGCGGTTGGTGCGGCCCTTCCAGCACATCCTTGAGCGTATCGGCTTTGCCCTCTCCTAACACCAACACAACGATCAAGCTTGACGCATTTGCCGCCCATGCGGACATCGTGATGCGGGCATGGGCGTGCTTGTCATCCCCCGTGGCGATGACGCGGTGATCGGTTTCTTCCAGGGCAGCGGTCACACCAGGGAACAGCGACAGCGTGTGACCATCGCCGCCCATGCCCAGGTAGTGCAAATCGAACGCAGGCGGGCCACCCTCGAAGAAGTCCTTGAGCATCAGGCCATATTCCTTCGCCGCTTCTTCCGCACCTAACTCCCCCCGCATCCGATGCACGTTCTCTTTCGGAATCGGCACATGGCCGAGGAATGCGTCCTGAGCTGCGTTGTAGTTGCTGTCTTTGTGTGTAGACCCAACAGCACGCTCATCACCAAAGAAGATATGCACTTTGTTCCAGTCAATCATTGGCGCGTAAGCATCGGACGCCAGCAGTTCATACACAGGCAGCGGGGTGCTGCCCCCCGCCAGCGCAACCGTAAAGCGATCCGTCACGGCTTGTGACTGCTCCACGAACAGGTCTGCCGCTGCTTTGACCAGGCTGGCTTTGTCGTCGTAAACCTCTATGTGTGGCATTGTGTTTGTCCTGAGTGTGTTAGCGCTGTGAGAATCACAAAAGCGGACGACGTTACGGTCGTCCGCTGCATTATCACGCGGATTGGCCAGCTTGCAATGCGCCAATTGGCCTAATGATCGTGAATCAACCACTCATGGCCAGCGCGGGCCAACAGTTCGTCCGCTTCGTGCGGCCCCCAACTGTTCGATGCGTAGGTCACCAGGGCTGGCGCGTCATCGGCGTTCGCCCAACCGTCAATCACATGATCCACAATGCCCCACTGCGCCTCAATGCCGTCACTGCGCGAGAACAACGCCGCATCACCCTGAATCGCATTCAGAATCAGCCGCTCGTATGCGTCGGGAATCTGGCTATCGCCAAAGGCATCGTCATACTGAAAGTTCATCTGAACGTGCTGCGACTCGTCTGCATCGGGCACTTTCGCCTCAATACCCAGGTCAATGCCCTCGTTGGGCTGGATGTGAATCGTTAGTTGATTGGCTTTGATGGTTTTCTCTTCGCCTCTGCGGAACATCGTGTGCGGGGGGCGCTTGAACTGCACGGTGATTTCGCTCGTCTTGCGCGGCATCGCCTTACCGGAGCGCATATAGATCGGCACGCCGTCCCAGCGCCAGTTGCCAATGAACATCTTGAGGGCGGCATAGGTCGGCGTTTGGCTGTCGGGGTCAACCCCTTCTAAGCCACAGTAGCCGTCATATTGGGCGCGGACGGTGTTTTGCATGTCAATGGGGTACACTGCCTGCAACACCTTGACCTTCTCATTGCGCAGCGCATCTGCGTCAAAGGACGTTGGCGGTTCCATCGTGGTGAGGGCCAGCAGTTGCAGCAGGTGGTTCTGGAACATATCGCGCATTACGCCGGAGGTGTCATAGTATCCGGCGCGCCGGCCCACATCCACCGACTCGGCCACGGTGATTTGCACATGGTTGATGTAGTTACGGTTCCAGATTGGCTCAAAGACGGTGTTGGCAAAGCGCATGTACAGGATGTTTTGCGCCGTCTCTTTGCCCAGGTAGTGGTCAATCC
This sequence comes from uncultured bacterium, assembly GCA_963922445.1. Taxonomy (GTDB): domain Bacteria; phylum Chloroflexota; class Anaerolineae; order Aggregatilineales; family Phototrophicaceae; genus DAOTTY01. Next base: position 8,090 of record CAWUJQ010000137.1, on the reverse strand, counting down.
GGTAGACCTGATCTTCCTGAAACACGTCGTGTACCTTGTCGTTGAGGGCATGAGCCGTTTTCAGATCGTAGCCAAACGGCTTTTCGATCACGATGCGCCGCCAACCTTCTACCGATTTGTTCATGCCCGCAGCGCCAAGCTGCTCCAGGATCGGTTCGTACAGGAAGGGCGCTGTGGACAGGTAATACAAACGGTTGGAGGTGCCGTTTTCCCGCTCTTCCATGAACGCGTTGAGTTGCTCATAGAACGCGGCGTCTTTCACGTCGCCCGGCAGGTACCAGATGTGCTGCGCGAACTCGTGGAACTTCTCGTCGCTGAAGCCGTTTTTGACGTTATCACGGGCGGCCTTGAGCAGCTTATCGCGGAACTCGTCGTGGCTGAATTCGCTGCGCGAGTTGCCAATGATGTTATAACGCTGCGGCAGGCGTCCCTTTTGTTGGAGGTTGTACAACGCCGGAATGAGTTTGCGCTCGGTAAGGTCACCAGACGCGCCAAAGATCATGATCGTTGCTGCATTATCCATAGATGAGCCTACTCCCCGCTCTTCTTGACGGCGTGACCACCGAACTGGTTACGCATTGCAGACAGAACGCGATTGCCATAGGTATTGTTGCGGCGGCTTTCAAAGCGGCTGAACAGCGCAGCGGTAATGACCGGAGCCGGCACAGCCTGATCGACCGCTTCATTGACCGTCCAGCGACCTTCGCCACTGTCGTTGACGTAACCCTCAAGGCTGCTCAGTTCTACGTCTTCGCTGAGGGCGTCCGCTGTCAGGTCTAGCAGCCAGGAGCGCACAACACTACCAAACCGCCAGATTTCCGCAATCTGGTACATATCCAGGTCAAAGTCCTCGCGGGACTTCATGATGTCGAAGCCTTCGGCGTAGGCAGCCATCATGCCGTACTCAATGCCGTTATGCACCATCTTAACGAAGTGCCCCGTCCCGGCCTGGCCCACGTGACCCCAACCCTTATCGGCGGCGGGTGCCAGCGTTTCCAGGATGGGCGTGAGGCGCTTAACTGGCTTGTCTTCGCCGCCGACCATCATGCTATAGCCTTCCTTAAGACCCCACACCCCGCCGCTGGTGCCCACATCCACAAAGAAGATGCCCTTCTCTTTAAGGGTTTCAGCACGCCGGATTGTGTCTTTGTAGTTGCTGTTGCCGCCATCAATGACGGTATCGCCTTCGGCAAGCAAGTCAGCGAGTGAGTTGACGGTGCTTTCGGTCGGGTTGCCTGCCGGAACCATCGCCCAAACGCTACGGGGCGCGTCTAGCTTACTGACCAGTTCGGCAATGTTAGAAGCGCCTGTCACGTTCGGGTGATTCGCCGCCTGCTCTACGGCGTCTGCATTGAGGTCTGTAACGACAAGTTGGTGGCCGTTTTCGGCAAGGCGCGTGGTCATATTAGCGCCCATCTTGCCCAGTCCTACCATTCCGAGTTGCATGTGGGGTTCGTCCTTTCGTTGTCGCTGTGTGCGATTAGAGGCAAATACAGGGTATTTGTAACACAGCTATGACGCTTCGTCTGTGAGATGACATACATATTGGGGGGCACCTTTGGCGGTGCCCTCAAGCAGCAAGTGCTGGCTTATCCCGCACTGGTGGGGGTGGAACTGCCCTGGGGGTTGTTGGGGGATGGCGTGGTTGTACTTGCTGTCGTGGTCGGTGCGGCAGCGGCGGTGCCACCGGCAACAGCCGCCGCTGGAGCCGAAACGCCTTCCGATTCCGCTTCGTTTTCTTCATCGGATTCTTGTTTCACTTCAACGACGCCGTCTGCCGTCAGCTTGACGTTGGAACGCGTGGGCGTGTAGCTGTTCTCGGTGTAGCTTGGATCAATGGATGGCAGCCCTTCGCGCTTGCCTGCACCCTTGACCAGCGACTGCTCCGATTCCTTTTGCGCTTGGCTCGCCTGCTGAATCCATACTGTGCGTTCGTCTTCGAGGATGCCCTCAATTTTGTTGACGAAGTTGCCAATCATCACCTCATCGCTGCGCTCTTCCGCAGTCAGGTTTTCCCACTGAACAATGGCGGAGTCCAGGCGGCTGGCGGTGAGGTGATAGGTGCCGTAGGTGCTGCCAACCAGGTTCAGTTGCAGGTGCGTGTTGATAGCGACGACGGCTGCGGTGGTGACCACAATCCAGGGTTCAAGCTGGATAGCCGCCAGCACAGCACTGGCACCCCCCACCACAAGCAACACGGTGCGCCAGTCTTTGATGCGCTCATAGTCCTCATAGACCTTCTTCACGTACCAGTCCCGCTGCGGAATCACCCGATAGCCCAGGTAGGCGTCTGCACTGAGCTTGTTAAACCCGTTGTCTTCCTTTGGATGGTAGCGCCCCGGCAGCTTGCCCGACTCGTATTGCTTTTCGATGCTAATGGTCGAGACGGTGTATTTGCGTTGGGGCCGCTTCAGCCGGAACGGAGCCAAGATCCACTGGATCACAAAACGCGGGTTAGAAATTTCGTAGCGCTGCGATCCACCACCTGCAAGCTGCAAAAATGGCGGTGCGGTTTCCAGTTCGTAGATTTGTTTATTAATGGCCTCAATGCGCTCAAGAAAGTGGCCGCGAAGCTCATCCTGGCTTTTGGTTGTGTCGTTATAGCTGCCTGCGTGCATGCGATACAGATAAATTTCACTACGAATGCGGTCGGCCCCGGCGCGATACATAATCCACGCTTTGAGCGGCGTGAACTGCGAGGCGTAGTTGAGCAGCGACGTTGTCGCGACTGAGAGAATAATCAGCGTGACGCTGAGGATTTGTGGATTGCCGCCAAAAAAGAAGTTGAAGACGCGGTTTGTAAACGGCCAAACAGCCTGCGGAAAGAGCGAGAACAGATAAGCTGCCCCCATTGTCGCACTCTGGAACAGCGCGTTCATCCCTGGCAAGCTGGTGATAACAGCCAGCACACTCGTGGCGAAGATCAGCCAGATAATTTGCTGGCGGATTTTAGAGTTGTTGACCTTTTGATTTTGTGACCCCTGGCTGTAGGTTTCGTACAGTTCCCAGGCAAACGCCAGCACCTTGTCCTTGCCAAACTCGTAGTCGTTTGGCTTGTAGAGTTTGATGTTGTCGTTTGGCTGTTCGGTTTGCTTTTTATCGGCGTTTTGAGCGCCCTGTGATTTGCTTGGGTTCATTGTGCATGTCCCCTCATGAATTCTGGCAACGATGGTCTCTATTATAGAGGCGATTGGCGGGTTACGCGAATAGATTGCACGGTAAGGGGAACGTGTTACAATCCGCGTAGATGTGCATCTGCGGGTGTGCCATTGGCCTAACGGCACACAAAGCCAGTCTCTGTATCGGGTACTCTACGAGGGGTACAACGGGACGGGATGCAACCCGTCTACTCGACCGCTTCTCCATTAAGAAGAAGCGTGTACTGGGGCTAAGACTCTAGCCAACTTACCCCAGTACACTACCTATCACAATGTGATGCGCGAAGCGTATCACAAACGGTGCCACTTTGCCCACTGCCGTCAGCTAAACTGATTTCACCAAGTCTGCGATGTTTAGCTTGTGAAATATGAGGTTGCGGTTCACCACGATATAGTTTGCGCGACTCGAAACCCTGTCGTCTTTATTAAGCACATCAAAATCCTTGATGGGGGTAACGCTTCGGTCTGATTCCATTTTCAACAGTGTCAACCGCTCGTCTTTGGCGAATACAGCGTATTGCTGCCAGATAGCGAACTTGTGCGCATAGCGAATAGGCGATTGCCAGCGTCCGGCTACATTGTCATTCACGATTTTGACCAACGAAAATCCAGGGTGCGCGTAGTGCCAAACTTCAGCGCTTGAGACGACATTCAACGCGTATGGGGTAATAACAAATTCACTATACGCGTATTGGTTAACGCCCTCACTACCCCACCTAACCAAACTTTCTGTGCCACCATTTCGGTCGTAGCTTGCCCAGATGTGCCCCTCACGGGTTGTGTATATTTCCGCAATGTCATCACCCAGCGCAAAAGCGCCAACATGACTTCCGTTCTTGGTAAACGTTAGGGCATTTTGCTGTTGTCGCGAGGTACCTGAAACCAGTAGAAGCTCATCATTGGGTAGAGGCTGAGCATGATGAAACCAGTTCTTCTGCTCCGTGATGCGGTACGTTATCATATAGTGTTCCGTAGCCTCAATAACCTCAAAGTCATACGATGGTGCCCGTTCATATGGCGTTTGAGGTGGGCCACCCACCAATGCCAACACATATAGCTTTCCCGACCAGTCCATCGAAAAAGATATGAGTTGGCTATTTTGCAGGTGGCCTCGCAGGTCAATCGGCTTAGCATCTGCGAAAACTGTATCAGTCATTAGTTCCGTAAAGCATTGGCCACCACTTCTACCGGATGCTGCACCCCATGACCTGCGTCGTGAATCTGCGCACGGCACGACGTGCCCGGTGCCGCGACGATTGCGTCTGGGTTGGCTTCGATGGCTGGCAGCAAACGGTCGTTGGCAATCTTCATAGATAGCTCGTAGTGCTCATAGCCGAAGCTGCCCGCCACCCCACAGCAGCCGCTGTCAATTTCGGTCACAGTTGCATTGGGGATGGCCTGCATCATACGGCGGGTTTCGGCAGTGCCCCACAGCGCCTTCTGATGGCAGTGCCCGTGCAGCATAATCTCTCGCGGCGTGTCGTCCCAGTTGAGCGACTTACCTTTTTCCGTCAACTCACCCAGCAGCCACGCCTCTGCGGATACGCAGCGCGAGGCCAACCGCCGCGCAGACGCCTGCGATTCCGGGTCAACCAGCGTGACATAGTCATCTGTCATTGCGGACATACAGCTTGGCTCTACGAACAGCAGCGGCTTGTCTGGATAGAAGTTGGCCAGTTCGCGCACGTTGGTGTTGGCCAGTTTCTTGGCTGTGTCCAGCATTCCCTTGCTCATCGCCGGACGGCCACAGCAGGCGTCTTGCGGCAGGCGGGCAAAGTTGATCTTTGCGCCGAGCGCGTTGGCCAGTTTATGAACCGCCTGCCCCACTTCTGGATGATTCCACTGGGTAAATGTGTCGATAATCATCACTGCATCGGGGTCGTCGTGGTAGTCTGCGCCCGTAATCGTGGACGTAAAACGCGGTTTGTACTGCGGCAGCGGCCTCTCTGTCGGCAGGCCCAGCATCCCGGCGGCCAACTGCCCTATCGGATTGTTGAGCATGAAGTTACTCAGTCCGGGCAGCATCCCGGCGATTTGGTTCACCTTGTGGATGTTGCCAAACACCCGCGTAGACATCGGTGTGCCGTGTTCGTCGTGATACAGTGCCATAAACTCCGACTTCATGCGTGCTACATCCACCGATGACGGGCACTCGCTCTTGCACGCCTTGCAGCTCAGGCACAAGTCAAACACCTCTTTGAGCTTCTCGCTGCCGATGCCATCCGGCAGTCGCCCGCTGATGGCTGCCCGTAGCGCATTTGCACGCCCGCGTGTGGAGTGGGCTTCATCATAGGTCGCCATGTAGGACGGGCACATCGTCCCGCTGCCCTCTTTGCGGCAGACGCCCGCGCCGTTACACATCTCGATTGCACCCGCAAAGCCATTATCCGCAGACCAATCGTGGCGCGTCTTCAGTGGGATGACTTCGTATTCCGGGGTGTAGCGCAGCACTTTGGGGTCGTCCATTGCGGGCGCGTCAATCACCTTGCCCGGATTGAGCAGGTTGTCTGGGTCAAAAGCGCGCTTCACATGCCGGAAGGCGTCTAGCAACTCCTCACCAAACAAGTGCCGTCCAAACTCCGCCCGCACAATGCCGTCACCGTGCTCACCTGTGATGGTGCCCTGATACTTCACCACAGTCTCAGTCACACGCTCCGCGATGGTGCGATACTGGTCACGGCCCTTGAGCGTCTTCAAATCAATAAGCGGGCGCACGTGCAAACAGCCTGCGCTGGCATGGGCATAAATCGCGTAAGTTGTGCCCGTCTCGCGGATGATTTCATCCACTTCAGTGATGTAGTCCGCCAGGTTTTCCACCGGCACAGATGCGTCCTCAACAAAAGCAAGCGGCTTGGCCTCGTTGCGCTCACTCATGATGAGGCCCAACCCAGCCTTACGAATCGTCCAGACGATGTCCTGCTGTTTGGAAGTCTCCGCGACCGTGATTTCGCCGTGATAGCCGAGCTTGTGCATGTGTGCTTTTAGCTTATCCACCTTATCAGTGAGTTCGGCGGCATTCTCGCCTACAAACTCCACAATCAGCACTGACGCCGGGTCGCCTTCCACGAACCACAGCATATCGCGGTAGCCCGGTGCAACACGCGTTTGGTCGAGCATGAATTTGTCAATCAGCTCAACGGCTTCGGGGTCAAGTTCCAGGATGCGCGGTGTCGCTTCCAGCGAGGAACGGAGCGTGTCGAAGTGAACCATCGCCAAACGCTTTTCCATTGCACGCGGGCGGTATACCAGATCAAGCTCCGCCTGCACCACCGTGCCCAACGTGCCCTCGGCCCCGGCAAACAGCCAGTTCAGGTTCACGTCATCCGGGTCAATCTTATTCAGCGCATAGCCAGCAACGGTACGCCACGTCTTCGGGTAGCGTGCATCAATGAGCGCCTTATGCTCCACCACCAAGTCAGAAACGGTCTCGCGCAGGCGTTGCAACGTTGCGTTGTTTTCGTCCAGCCACAGCAGTTCGCCTGAAGGCAGCACCACCTGCAACCGAGAGATGTTGTCCGCCGTCATGCCATAGCGGATGCTGTGGGCACCCGTCGAATTGTTGCCGATGCCACCCCCAACCGTCGCCCGATCGCCGCTGGCCGGGTCTGGGCCGAACATCAAATCAAGCGAGGCCATCTGTCGATTGAGTACGCCCAACACCAATCCCGGTTCTACCGTCACGGTGCGCGCTTCAGCGTTTACGCCGCGCACGCGGCGCATGTGACGGCTGAAATCCATGACCACCGCTTCGTTCACCGTCTGACCGGCAAGGCCCGTGCCGCCGCCGCGCGGCAGTAGTGGCACCTTGTATTGGTTCGCAATAGCTTGGATGGCAACCACATCGTCTGCGTTACGCGGGAACGTCACGCCGATGGGCATCATCTGGTAATTGCTGGCGTCAGTGCTGTACAGCGTGCGCGTCATGTGGTCAAAATCCACATTTGATGCGCCGAGGACTTTGTTCAGGTCTGAAACCAGGGATTTTGTTAAATCAATTCGTTCTGCAACCATAAGTGGCACTCACCTATTTAGAAAAATGTTATTCGCCATATTGTAACACCGTATCCGCTTCCACTGTACATCTCATCAGCGGCTAATCCCCCAGGATTTTGGGGGTGAAGCGGCGGTAGCGTTTGCCAAAACGTGATACAGTAGGAATGGATTAATGCTCAGTCAGGTTTAAAGGCGTTTCCCATGATTGATATGAACTGCACCACCTGTGGTGCCCCCCTTAAAATCGAAAACCAGTTCGTTCGTAGTGTGACCTGCCAATTCTGCGGTTCAGCGTACATCGTCAGCGGCAGCGACGGCCTAAACGAAGCCGGTAAAACCACCAGCCTTGCCGACTACCCCTCGCGGCTAAGCGTCGGTTCACAGGGTGTGATTAAAGGGCGCAGCTTTACCGTATTGGGGCGCGTGCGTTACACCTACGACGAAGGCTTTTGGGATGAGTGGCAAATCGAGTGGCATGACGGCGCTCCGCCGGACTGGTTGGAAGAAGACGAAGGCTACTGGACCCTGTACAAGCGCGAACGTGTGCGCAGCCAAATTCCGCCAATGGATCAGATAAGCGTGGGCAGCACCTACAAAATCAATAACCACAACGTCTTCATCACCGAAAAGCGCACAGGCAAGATGATGGGCAGTGAGGGCCAGTTTTCGTCCGTATTGCCGATTCAAGGGACGTTTGGTTACGCATCGGGCAGCGCCGACGGCGGCCTCGTCAGCGTCAACTATTGGCAAGACGAAATCGAACTTTCCGTCGGCGAAGACCTGGAACACCACGACATCAAGATCAACTAGACTTTTCCTGAGGACACCCCGCTATGACATCCGCAACCCCCCCCCCCCCCCCCCCCAAAAAAAAAAAAAAAACCCCCCATTGGCCCGGGATTCTGAAGCAAAACCCCAGCCCCACGGAGCTATTGTGGT
>CAWUJQ010000136.1:0-11098 GCA_963922445.1 uncultured bacterium | reverse complement strand
TCAGGCTGCGGGCGATATGAATGCGCTGTATGACCATCGGCGGCGCGGGCTGCGCGTCCACGCTGCCAATGGCGACATTCAAACGGCGCTTGATGCGGTGCTGACGGCGCTCGATTCGGTGGAACGCCGCCGCCAATAACGTCCCAGAGAGGTGACGACTCTCTGCCGCCCGATTTCCGGCTCAAGATCGTGATAACAATATGTTGGCGTGGTAGCAGGGGCTTGATGCATCAAGCCCCTGCAATCATATTTGCAATTTATGGGCGCGTTAATTTTCGCCAATGGCGAATTCGTCAAACAACACGACCTCCGCGTCGGGGTCAGTCGTGTCGTATAGATAGCTGCGCACCATGCCAGATTCCGTCTCGAACACACTAAACACCGTCACCTTATTGCTGGTAATGAACGGCTGCGGATTGCCGTCGGCGTCTGGCTGTGGGGCGATGCTTGGCAGCACGGGTTCCAGGCCATAGGGGTCGCCTGTGGTGATGTATTCCTGGGTAAACTGATCCGCCAATGGCGGTACGCTGTCACGCGGGGCGGTGGTGTCGGTAAACACGCCGTAGCTGTTGCCCACGTTTGACGTTTCCAGGTAGTGAACCCCGGCATCATCTACGAAACGGTTATACACATGATTATGCCCCATCAGCACCAAATCGACGCCCGCCTGCTGCAACAGCGGCTGCACATCTTCGATGAGGTAGTTGGCATCGTTGGGATATTCGTAGCGAATGCCGATCACATCGCCGTTTTCGTCACGGTCAACCACGCGCACCGGGTCCGTAAACGCCGGGACGACATTGCCGCCCAGTGTGTGCATCGGGTGGTGCAGCATAACAACTTTGTAGCGCGCATCATGGAAGGCATCGCTTTCCAATTGTTCTGCCAGCCAGGTGTACTGCTCACTGCCTGCGCCAATCGGCTCGAAGATGAACGAGCCGTAGCCCCAGTTGCCGGGATTGTCTAACTCGAACAGCGGCTCACTGTATTTGCCCATCAGCGCGCCGGACATATCCGCAGGCCGCCAGATGCGCGTGGCATACAGGCTAATCATGTACACGTCACCAAACGCAACCGCGTAGTATGTCTCGCCGCCGGGGCTGTCGTCCGGCAGCGTAAAGATTTCCTCATAGGTGACCGTGTTATAGGTGTTGTCTAGCAAAAATTGCTCACGGACGGCCTGATCACCGTCTGGATTGAGGTAGTCTTCGTTCGCGTTGTAAAGCTGCTGCGCCGATGCACGCGGGCGCGGGCGGCCAAACTGCTCGTTGAGGCTGCCGCCGCTCTCGGAGTAGCGGCCCATCACTTCGTGGTTGCCCACCGCCGGGAACAGCGGCGCGTGCTGGATAATCTGCCCGCCGTTGTAGGTGATGGTGCCGTTGTACCACTCAATGCCGAGTTCGGCACGGCCCTGCAAGCTCTTGAAGAAGCCACCCCCATTGCCATAGTCGAACCACTCGCCCGCCCGGTCTGGGATGTCTACCAAATCGCCTGCGAAGAACACCGCGTCTATGCCGCCTTCACCGTAGACCTGTTCCACCATTTGCAGGTTGGCGGGCGTCATCGGCTTGTTCTGATGATCCGACGTGAGCAGGATGTTGAGCGGTTGGCCGGGCTGCGGCAGCGGGGCCAGCGTGAACGTGTCGCTTTCAAGGACGGTGCCGTCATCGGCGGTGCTGCTCACACTGTATTCGACGCGCTCACCTGCTGTGAGTCCTGTCACAACCGCTTCGTGCCGCCAGATGGGGCGTGGCGTGATGCGGTCGAAGACGAGGCCGCGTTCTTCTTGCTGCCACACCCAACTGCCTGCGTCTTCCCGCGTGCGGGACATTAGCAGGGTCACGGCTGCGACTTCGGTGCCATCGGCCAGGGTGACGGTGTGATCGCTACCTTCAAACTCCGTGAACCAGACGACGGCGACACTATCATCGGTGGGCATTTGCAGGAATGGGTCGGTGAGCAGGGCGGGGTCGGGGGCCGCATCCTGCGCATACACTGCGCCTACGGTCAGCGTGAGCGCAATCAGGAGTAAAAGCGTGGGTTTCATCGGTGGGTTTCTCCGTTAAGGGTCACATGACGAGCAAACGGAGCAACCGTACATCAGTTTTGGTTAAATGGGGTTGAAGAAGGCGCGAATGGATTGGTACCCGGCTATGTTTTTCGCTACAGTTAGAGCAAACCCGATTACAGGAGCGCCCCCCATGACCGACTTCCCAACCGCCGATAACTCCCTCACGCACATCATGATTGTGAGCGATGTTGACCGCGCCCGCGACTGGTACCGTGATGTGCTGGGCGCAGACCTCTACCGAGAGTACGGCGGCAGCAGCGCGGTGTTTAGCTTCTCAGGTGCGTGGATTTTGCTCACGACGGCGGGCGGCCCCACCGACGACAAGCCCGACGTGCATATGGCCCCGCCGGACGACCTCAACCGCGTCAGCCACGCCATGACGATTCGTGTGCAGGACTGCCAGGCAGTGTATGAACTACTCAATGGGCGCGGCGCAGAATTCCTCACGCCGCCTGTGAACCACGGTGGTTATGAACTGCGCTGCTTTTTCCGTGACCCGGACGGCCATCTGTTCGAGATTAGTCAGGTGGAAAATGTGCCGCAGGTGTAAACTGAAGGTGTTAGTCGGAAGTGATGAGTGGTGCGCTGGGACAGCCAGACGGCTGCCCCATGCCAACGCTAGTCAATCAACTTCAGGCGCTCGATTTGCTCCGGCACATCGTCCGGCGGTTCGATGAGCAGGGTGCGGCCCCCGCTGTAATAGCGCAAATAGTTCCACGTCCAGTTGATGACGACCATCACACGGTTGCGGAAGCCAAGCAGCGTCACCAGGTGCAGCCACAGCCACGCTGCCCACGCCAAAAAGCCGGTCATTTGCAGGCGATTGAAAACCCAGGCCACCGCCCGCCGCCGGCCAATCGTCGCCATAGACCCCTTATCGAAGTAGGTGAAGGTTTCCGCCGGGTCGCCGTGCATGGCGGCCATGATGTTTTTGGCGACCCGCTTGGCCTGCTGCTGCGCGACTGGAATCACCTGGGCATACGGCTGGCCGTTCTCATCTTCAAGGTAAGCGATGTCCCCCAACGCATAGACGCTGTCTAGCCCGGTGACGGCCAGCGTCGGTTCCACGGGTATCCGGCCACCCCGCGCCAGTTCGACGCCAAGCTGCCCCGCTAACGACTCCGCTTTGACGCCCGCCGCCCACACAACCGTATACGTGTGGATGAAGCGCCCGTCGTCAAGCGTGACGCCCTCTTCACTAAAGCCTGTGACCATGTGCCCAGTGATAACCTCCACGCCCATAGCCTCTAGCTGTTGTTTCGCAGACGCTTGCAAGCGCTCCGGGTAGGGGCGCAGCAGCACGTCCGTCGCTTCGATGAGGTACACATTTACTTGGTTGTCACGAAATGCTGAGTATTCCTGGCGCAGCACGTTGTCGAACAGCTCTTGCAGCGCGCCCGCCGTTTCGAGTCCGGTGGGGCCGCCGCCAATCACAACGAAGTTGGTCGCCGCCTCGTGATACGGGTCGCGGGTGTCCCAGTTGCCACGCTCATACAGGCCGATAATGTGTGACCGCAGCGCCAAGGCGTCTTCCAGCGTTTTGAGGCTGTAGGCAAAGCGCCCGACTTCGGCATTGCCAAAGTCATTGGACTGCGCGCCAGCGGCAATCACAAGGTAGTCGTAGTCCACCCACTGCGCCACTTCGTTGTGGCACACCTGCACCTGCTTGTTGTCGGTTGCGACGGCGATGACCTCGCCGCGCAAAAACTCAATGTTGTCGTCACGAACGAAGATGGAACGCACCGGGTAGGCTACGTCCTGCGGGTTGAGGCCAGCCGTAGCCACCTGATAGATGAGCGGGGAGAACGTGTGGTAGTTGTTGCGGTCAATCAGAATGACGTTGACTGCTGCCTTGCGAAACTGGCGGGCGAGGAAGATTCCCCCGAACCCGGCACCCACCACGACGACCGTCGGCGTGTTTGAACTGGACAAGTTGGCACCCCTTTGTGATATTCGTCACTTGTGGTTCAGTGTAATGGGGTTTATATGCTGAGCGCAATCACCAAGTAAGGAAGCCTTCCAAAGGGTCGGGTGAACAATTGTAGGGGTAAAACGGCGCGCCTTCCGTATATGCTACGGCAGAACCTTCGCCAACTCCGCATCAACTGTCTCACGGTCGAACACACCTTCGACTCGTGAAACTTCGTTGCCATTGGCGTCAAAAATTACAAAGCTAGGATGCTCTTCCAATTCCAAGTACTCATATTGCCTACGGCCAAACATCGCATTCAAATTTGTATAGACGAATGTGAATGCTTCTGGGTCTACTGCATTAGCATTGTCAATAATGTCTTGCATCTCTTCACACTGTGGATCACTGAAATTACAGTACAGTAGGATAGAGGGGCGCTCGTCCGAATGGGGAATATTGACGTCTCCTCCGCACGCGGCCACTGAAATAAGCAAGATGAAGATCAGCACGTAGCGTTGCATAGTGATTCCCCTTATGTACGGACGCGCTTCTGCGCATCCCATGCCTGTCAAGTTAAGGATTACGAGGGCGCTGCCCTCGCGCTCCCGACAGGGGTTTACACCCCTGTACCCCATGTCTTTATATCTGTCCAAAAGAAAAGGCCGCTTTTTGCCGCGCTTTTTCTGGAAAAAGTGCGTGGGGTTCGGGGCAAAGCCCCGAAAGGTAAGTCAAGATTTTCTTAAGTTGACACCTATGGGACGCGCTTCTGCGCGTCCACCAAAACTTAATTTCTGAACCTTCAACATCAAACCCCTACGACTATTTGCCAAACATTGCAGTATTCACACCTTGTGATACCTGCACGCACTATCGCCAGCGCAGCACATAGCGCCCGCGCGTATTCATTGACGTGGCCGTGTACATGACCGTTTCCCCGTCCACAACGAGTAAATCCGCGTGGCCCACCCCAAAATTCGGGGCCAGCGGCCTCAATGCCGGATTGTCCGGCCACTTCTCCCACGGTCCGTCAATCTGATTGGTGGTGCTGCGGGCAAAGCCCAGCGCAAACTGCGTATCCCAGCCGCGATTCAACACGTCCGGGCCACGGATGCCCTCATAGGCCATGTAGTAGCGGTCACCCACGCGCAGCACCTCCGCTGAACTGACGTAACGGAAGTCAAAGTAGGCGTTGGCCTCTGCCCCGAATACATCCACCGGGCCATATTCCGCTGCACCGCTGAACAGCGGGTCTTGGTCGCACAACTGCATGTTGAACGCATCGTCGGCGATGGCGAAGCGGTCACCTTTGTAGCAGCGCATGTGACCCGGCGCGCTGCCCGCCGCCACAAAGATGTAAAGCATATCGCCGTCCAGGTAGATGCCCGGCGGTGCCCCCACCAGGCAGTCGTCCGCTTGCCCTTCTATGTTAGGGTGCGGGCCGATGGTTTCTGTTGTGGAGCAGGGCACAAAGCTGCTCGGATAGGTGCCACTCGGAAAGCGTATCGCCACCCCCGGCGTCCAGTTGATGCCGTCGGTAGAGGTACGCAGGCGGGTTTGCGCGTGCCACTCGTAGGCCATATACGCCGCTTCGATGCTGCCGTCATCGGCAAAAACCGTTGCCACACGGGGATACTGCTGGGCAGTGATGTGGTCGCGTTCGTCGGTACAGGGGCAGCTTCCACAGGGCATCAGGCACACGGGCGCGGGCATAGCGAAACTGTCGCCGCCGTCGCTGCTTTGCCACAGCGTTGTGCAGCCGGGGAACGCCACAGGCTCCCCGCAGCTATCGACTACCCCGGCAGATTGATCGCTGGCGTGTAAGTACGACAAGTATGTGCCGTCATCAAGTTGAATCGTGTCACTCTCACCCACAGGCAGGCCCACATCGTAACGGTCTAGCACCCACTCGGCGTTATCGTCCCAAAAGTCCGCGAGCGTGGGCGGTGTCGTTTGCGCGGTGACGTTGGTGGTGGCGGCAATGATCCCGACAGCAGCCAACCCTACCCACATTATCCTGTAGGGGCGAGGCCTGCCGCGCCCGCCGATGATGACGTTTATTGCGGACGGAGCCGGCGGCGTCCCTACGGGTTCATCGGTTTTATAACCGTTGCCTGTGGGGATGGCCTTCTGACCGTCCATGTGGCCCTCACCATCCCAAATGTAAGATTTCACCAAACTTCGTAAGACCCAATTTAACACCGGTACAAAACTCCCGTTTGAAGCTTTCAACATTTGCAGCAACATGACGACGTTGTGTTATACTGGCAGTTGCGTTGACGACGTTACTTGACCAGAAAAAGCAGGCGCAACCACGATGGCGACCTTTAGCCTCAAAGAATACCACAATAACCTGCACCAATGGCTGCGACAGAGTTACACCGACCGGGTCATTGCTCACTGCCGACACATCCTGCAAACCTACCCCAAAAATGCGGACACCTACCGTTACCTGGGTGAAGCGCTCGTGCTCACCAGCCAATGGCGTGAAGCGCGTGAGGTGCTGCGCCGTTTGCTCGGCGTCTACCCGGACGACTACGACGCCCACGCGGGGTTGTATCAGGTGCATGAACACCTCAACGAGCCAGAGGTGGCCCTGTGGCATTTGGAACGCGCCTTTGAACTGAACCCGAACAACAGCGACCTCACCGCCCGCCTGCGTGCGATGTACCGCGAACAGCGCGGGATGCAGGTCAAAAAGATACCCATCACGGCAGGGGCGGCAGCCCGTCAATTCCGTGAGAGCGGCCTGTACAATCAGGCGATTGGCACGCTGGCCGAAGCCACTGGGCAGGCACCGGGCCGCTTCGACCTGCGGCTGCTGCTGGCCCAAACCTATTGGGAATCGGGCCGGGTATACGACGCGGCGGAGACGGCGTTGGGCTTGCTGGAATACCTGCCCGACTGTTTTGACGCCAATCGCATCATGACGGAACTGTGGCTGTCCGAAGACCGCCCTGCCGATGCCACCCCTTACCTCGTCAGCATGGAGCAAATTGACCCGTATTTGGCGATGGAAATCGTCAGCGGTGAGGTGCCCCCCGAAGAAGCCTTTTCACTGGAAGAACTCGATTACCGCCGCGTGGCCGAACAATCCCTGGTGGTGGATAGTGCCGCCTTTTTGGGGGATATGGCCTTTGAGGAGGAAGACTTCGGGGATGTGGGCGACGCTGACGACTTCTTCGTCAATGAAATGCCCGCAGACTGGCTGGATGAGGTCGAAGACATCCAACAAGCGGGCGAAGAAACCACCATGATTACCGAAGCCGACGAGGTCGATAGCATTCTGTCGCGGTTGGGCGCTGCTGCGCAGGTCGAAGAGGACGACGAGTTCAACTTTGATGATGATGAGTTCGACTTTGGCCCAACCGACGACGCAGCCGCCGAAGACCCGCTGGCGTTCATGGCTGGCGATAACACCGGCCTCACGGGGATGCTGGACGAGGACGAGACGGAAGAAGACCCGCTGGCGTGGATGAACCAGGACAACACCGGCCTCACGGGGATGCTGGACACCGAAAACGACGGCGCACCCGTTGACCCACTGGCCGAAGGCGGCAATCCAGCAGAGTGGGCGACTGCGGCTGATGCCGGGGATGGGAAGCGTCCCACGACCGACCCCCTTGGCTGGTTGTACAGTTCCGGCGCGGAGTTGACCGAAGACGACGAGAATGAGATGTTCGACGCGGCGGCAGCACTGGAAAGTGACGCCAGCGGTGAATACAAGCCCCAACAAACTGACCCGCTCAACTGGCTAGATAGCGGATTTTTAGATGAAGAAGCTGCGACCGCTGACGACGGTGACCCGCTGTCATGGCTCAATGAAGAAGACCTGCAAGAGTCCATTGACTTTGGTGAGGCGCAAACGGGCAACCTGAACAGCGATCTTGTGCCCGATAATGACGCATTAGCGGCGGCGGATGAAGAGGCCCTCGATTGGATGAGTACCGACGACGCCCTTGACGAAATGCTGGACGTGGAGGCGTTGACGGGGGGCAACACGGGCAGTCTTTCTACCGGGTGGCTGACCGACGCCGATCAAGCGGATGAGGCAGACGACGCCGATGATGATGCCAGTTGGGTTGCCGACGGGAATTGGCTGAACGGCGACGCGGCAGAGGACAGCACAGGCTTTGACTTCGACCTCGACGCAGCAGAGGAAAGCAGCACGGGCTTTGACTTCGACCTCGACGCAGCAGAGGAAAGCAGCACGGGCTTTGACTTCGACGTGGATGCGGCAGAGGACGACAACAACTTTGGGGCTGCGTTCCAATTAGACGAAGACAGCGATGCCGATGTGCCAGATACCGGCTGGCTAGAGAATCACGACGAGACCGACGGCCTGACCCAAGACCCAGAAGTTGTCGCTCGCCTATCGCAACTGGCGGATGTTGACCCGATTGACACAAACGCTGTCCTCTCTGGCCAGTCCCCAGCCGCCGATGAGGATGAGGACGCCAATCTGGATTGGCTCCAGCATGACACCGATTCGCTGGATGGCACGGCGATGCTTGATGCCGATACAGGCTGGCTCACGGGTGGCAACGAGGCAGCCGGTGACGATGACACGGGCTGGCTCATGGAAACCGACGACGACGACGCAGATTGGCCAGGGGATAGCGACAGCCCCGGCTTTGGCGGCACCATTCAGTTTGATGCCGACGCTGATGCGCCGGACACGTCGGATTTGGGTGGCACGTTGATGCTAGACGATGACGACGACGCGCTCGACTGGATGGCAGGTGGGGATGATATGCCGGATTTAGGCGGCACTATCCAGTTAAATGCGGATGACAGCGGGCAGCCAGTTGATGATATTGACTGGGACGACTTGCAAGCCACCGGCCTCACGGATGCCATTCTCGATGATGACGATGACTTTGACAGCACAATCCGGCTGAGCGAGGATGCCACCAGCCAACCCGCCATTGACGATATTGACTGGGGCGACCTGGAAGCCAATACCGGCCTGACGGATGCCATCCCCGATGACGACGACGACCCGGACTGGCTCACGCAGATGCGTGGTACCGGGAGCCTTATAGAGGACGACGAGGATGAGGAAGAGCTGCCAGAATGGTTGGACGATGTGGGTGCTGTTGGCGATAATGACCCGGAAACGGACGACCTGTCTGCATTGGACTGGATGGCCGAGAACTATCCTGATGACCTGGACCGCGCCGCCGCCGAAGATACCTTTGGGACGGGCGACGTAGACTGGCTTTCCGAGCCGCCGGAACGGGCCGACATCCCCACGGGCGACACGGACTACCTGCTGAGCTATGGTAGTGACGCCGATGATGATGAGTTCGACCTGGCGGCAGATACCGCAGCGATTGCCGACGGTGCGGTACCCGACTGGCTTGCTGCCGCCCGTCCAGAAGAGCCGTATGAGGATGAGGACGACGCTGACAATGAAGCGGAGGCTGACTTCATCGCCTCGCTGGATGCGGCTGAAGCGGCTACCGATACCTCGTCTGTACTGAATTGGATGAACGACCCAGACACAACTGCTGACCCGGCGGCATCTATGAATGCCCAAATTGAAGAGGAGACGGCCAACACCATGAGTGACGATCAGTTTAACGACTTGCCCGAAGACGATGACGGCCTGGACAGCTTGCCAAGCTGGTTAACCGACCCCGATAGTGACTTTGACGACGACGATAACGACAACGCGTTTTCATTTGGCGCAAGTATGGACACCAGCGAACCTGACTGGTTGGCTGATTTGGCGGATGCCGATGAAGAGCAGCCCGACGACAGTACGGGGGCTTTTGGCTTTGCAGACGACGATGAGCAGCCCAATTGGCTTGACGATTTGCAACCGTCCGATGACCTTGACGCCGCCACAACCATGTCAGTCGATACGGGCCGACTTAACGCCGACTCCGACGATGACGAACCCGATTGGCTGACGGACATTGGCGAATCTGCTGAACGGGGCAGCTTCCAAACCCAAATGCTGGGCGGTGACGCCTTCGATTTTGATGATGACGACAGCAGCGATAACGACCCCAACTGGTTGCAGGACGTAGGCACGCCTGACGTGATGGACAACTTCACCACGCGCCCGTTAGGTCAGGCGGACGACGACGACTTCAGCTTTGACCTGGATGACGACGACGAGGATGAGTTCGACTTTGCGACGGCAGACGCCAGCGACAGTGATGAACCGGACTGGCTGCAAGATATTGGAGAGTCCGCAACGATGGGGGCTGTGGCCACACGAGATTTGAGTGCGGACGACGACGATGCCTCTGACTTTATGGCGGCGGCTTCTGGTGGCAGCGACGAACCGGACTGGCTGAGCGACCTGAGCAGCGAGGACGCCGACGATGTCGAATTTGAGACGGAAGAAGACGCCTTTCTGCTGGATGACTTCGACCCCAGCCAGATTGACAACGCCCCCTTCGATGTCGGGGCTGAGGCCGACGAAGACGAGGTGTTCGCTGTGGGCGACACATCCGGCGGTGACGACTTTGTAGAAGATGACCGCTTCCTTTTTGATGATGAAGAACCGGACGTTAGCGGCGAGCCATTCGACGACGCCGAACCTGAACCGGACTTCGGCGGGTTTGATGATATGGACGAGGGCGATCGTTACGAGCCAGTCGCCGTACCCGAAGAAGACGCCGAACAACCCGCTTATGCCATGAGCGATCAATCGGCCTACTTTGAGGAACGGGGCAACGACTTCGAGCCGATGGCAGCGAGTGCCGCGCGCACCGTCCCGACATGGCTCACCTACGACCCGGACGACGCCCTGCTGCGCGAAAACAACGGCGACACCCAGCCCATCGCGACTGTGGACAACACCGAAGAAGATACCGTCGGGGCTGTTTCCACGGCTCCCGATTGGCTGAACGCGATGGTGCCGGGGCTAGACTTCGATTTTGACGCGCCCGACGATGGCCCATCGGAAACGGAGTTTGTGGAAGAGATTACGCATCGCAGCCGCGAGAGCCAAACCGAGGGCGAACCCAGCCGTACCCGCGACTTCAACTGGCTGCTGGATATTGTGCAGCAGGAAGGGCAGGCAACCCTGGCCCCCATCCGCCGCCGTCGCCGCTTTGTGTTTACGCTGCCGCCGCTGTGGTTGCGCCGCAGCCGGGAAG
>CAWUJQ010000135.1:0-11170 GCA_963922445.1 uncultured bacterium | reverse complement strand
ACTCGCGCGCGAGCGTTGCCTACAATCAGGATTTAGCCCGTCGCCGTGCTGAAAATGCCCGTCGCTATCTGATTCAGCGTGGCATTGCCCCCGAGCGCATGCCCCTCCGCTCCTTTGGTGAAACCCAGCTACTGGTCAATGAAACGAACCGAGTGAACTATGCCCGCAACCGCCGGGTGGAGTTTGTGTTTCAAGACGTGCGCGGCCTAGATATCACCTTTGTGGTTCAAGAAGATGATTTGCAAGTGGAACCGTGATGTTGAAGACTGCCACATTTCTCGAAAAATACCCCCCTTTAATTTCCTGACGTCACAAAAGAACAGTCTTTTTATTTGTTAACCCGCAAAGGAAATCTCCAAACCAGAGATAACTAAAGTTATGAACCGTCGTGCTCGGAAATATCGCTACCGTGGCTTTTCTCGCTATGTTGCTAACCTCTTTCACCAGCGGTTAGCGAGGCAAATAAGCCTGTTTATCGGCGCTTTTTGCATGATTGCTTTGAGTAATGTCAGTGTCTTTGACCTATCGGCACATGCCACTGAGACAGCAGATGTCGCAGTGGTAACGAGTTTCTCTCCGACCACGAATAATCCTGGAGAAAGTTCAACCTATCAGGTGATCCTCCGAAATAACTTTTCAGATGCGCTGGATGTTTTGGCCTTAAGTCACACGTTTGCTAACTCCCCTGGCAATGTAATTATTGCAGGGGCACCTGGTTCAGGTACGGTCAGCCCTCAAAACACTTGTGGCTTGACCTTTAACAGTACGCCAGGTGGTGCCACAACTGGTCCAGGCAGCTTTGGTGTGACCGGGGGCTCAATTCCTGCCTTAGATGCTGGCAGCGGCAACCCTGGAGAATGCATCCTTGAGTTTCAGGTGCAGGGTTTTGCCGCAGGCAACCACCAAGATTCAATTGCTGTGGGCGCGCTGGAGACTCAAAATTCTGTCACGGGCGACCTATGGGAAAACGATGCTGCATCGGAAATTACTCTAAACATTAATGCGGCCACTGCTGCCAAGATTTCAAAATCTTTTAGTGACTCTACAATTCCGGGGGGTGGGCGTTCCACAGTCACCATCAAACTCGAAAACCCCAACGACTTCCCGCTGACGGAGGCCAATCTGACGGATGCGCTACCCGCCACACCACACCAGCTCAATGTCGATACCCGGACAGGCGCAGCGACGCCGAGCAGCGACTGTGGTGGCACCATTACCCCGACTGCGACTAGTGTTGCTCTCACCAACGGTACGATTCCTGCCAATGGCAGCTGTACGATTACCTTTGATGTGACGCAAGATAATCCGGGCGAATATACCAACGAAATTCCTGAGAATGCACTGACCACCTACAATCAGGTGACAAACTCGCAGTCCACAAGCGCCGACATCAACATTCAAACAGAGGTCTCCATTGCCAAAGCAATGGCGGCGAACGACCTCTATGAAGGCGATGAAACTACCGTTACCATCACCATTACCAATGGTGGTGCACAGCTAACCAATACCCAACTGACAGATAACCTGCCAGTGCCATTGCTGCTGGTGACAGATGGCTTTGGTAACCCTAGTGGGGCTTCGACAACCTGTACCGGAGGGACCATCTCTGCCGTAGATACCGGTGGTTTCAAGACTGGCTTTACCCTAACCGGTGCGACGGTTCCAGGTGCTGATCCGAGTACTAATGCCTTTGGTACCTGTACCGTCACGGCAAGGGTCAAACTTGATCCGACGTATGAAAGCGATCCCGGTAACAGCAACAACAATATCGATCCCCACGATGGCACAATAACCAATACGGTTGAGAAAGAGTCGTTTACAAACACCGAAGGCCGTACACCACCTGAAGATGCCTCAGATACTGTCCGCATCCATCCAGCGCTGTTGATGGAGAAGTCCTATACCAACAACAATCGGATTTCTCCCGGCTCGACGACACAAATGACCATCACGGTCGAAAATCGCTCTAGTACCATTACGGCTACAGGGGTTCAATTTACCGATAACTTCCCCTCTCCACTGGTGGTAGCCACGCCGTTGCAGCAGTCCGTTGATGCGGGCTGTGGCTCAGGGACACTGAGTCCCATTACCGCAGGGGCTAGTTCTGTAACCCTTAGCAGCGCTACGATTGCGCCGGGGGGGACATGCACCATTACCGTTGAAGTCTCTGTGCCGCCGGGCACTGCCGACGGGACCACTATCGATAACCAGGTAGCTGACGACAATATTGCCAACGGGCAGGGGCTGGACAGCGATGCGGTAACCGATGACGAGGGTCGATTGACTGTGACCAACCGGGTCAGCATCACTAAGGCTATTACCCGAAAAGACACGAGCGATCAGACCGCTAACCTGGTGGAGGCCGGGAAAGATGGCGATACCATTCGTCGTGGCCGTAAGGCTACTGTCAACATCCGCATTGAGAACAGTCGACGCCCCATTCCTGGGGGAGATGACGGTATTTTGAGGAACGTGACTATTACGGACGCGTTACCCGCTAACCTGCAGATTGCCAATCCGCCCAACTTTACCCATACAAACTGCAGCGAAAATTCAACACCGGTTTTTGAAAGTGGCACTTCTGCTGGCTCCCTGAGCTCTGGTGTCACTGCAGGAAACACCATTATCAAAATGACTAATGGTAGTATTTCTGCTGTCCTTAACAGCAACGCGAGCAAAGACACCTGCATTATCGAATTTGATGTCGAAGAAATAGACCTGACCCACGTCAACACGACCGATGGCGTTGTGGCGCGTTACGACAACACAACTTCTGACTTTGCGAGCACTGACCAAGGCGGTAGTCCAGAAACTGCGGACGAAGACGATGCCCAGCTTGTCGTGGTGTCTCCTTTAGATATCTCTAAAGATTTCCAAGCTTACCGAGTCGGTGCAGGGGGCACGTCCACAGTTGTGATTCAGTTGACGAACTCTTTGCCAGGGACCGACCTGACGGGGGTCACCTTTACCGATAGCTGGGGCGCCGCAGAAGACTTTACGATTGCGAACCCTGCTAATCCGTTGAGTTCTTGTGGCGGAACCGTCACGGCCACCCCCGGTTCAAAGACCTTTACCCTAACAGGTGGGACAATTCCCCAGGCAGTGGGAGATGTGTTTGGACTTTGCGAAGTCCGCGTGGATGTGGTTGTGGGGACGGGTAGTAATGCCAACTTCACAAACGAAATTGAGAGAGGTGACGTCACTAGTAACCAAGGCTTTAGCAACTCCTTCGACAGAAGCGATCAGCTCAGGCGAAGGGCAAAGACAATCGATGTGGTTAAAGAATTTTCAGATACGACCATTCAAATTGGCGACCCAACGACGCTAACCGTTACCATCAGAAATCCTTCCAATGGTATTCCCCTGACGGATGTTGGCTTTACTGACACCATGCCCCTGGGTGAGATGGTGGTCTTTAAAGTCCCCAACGCCAGTACCACCTGTTCCGGCACGGATGTGGCGACCGAACCCACTAATCCAGGACCCATGGTGATTACAACCGTGCCGCCGACTGTCACGGCTAACCCCGGGGAAAATACCTTTACCCTGAGTGGCGCGAGCCTACGCAACAATCGGGAGTGTACAGTGACCGTCCAGGTGACGCGACTGACGACCAGTAACGCCATTAACGAGATTGGAGCTGGTGGCATTAGCAGTAAAGAAAACATCACCAACCCTGTGAAGGCCAATGCAACTCTGAACGCGCAGGCTGCCTTACGCCTGAGCAAAAGCTTTGACGATAGCAATATCGATGGTGGCAAAACCACGACCTTGACCATCAACCTGCAAAATCGCACGGGTGAGACGCTTACTAATGCAACGGTTACTGACAATTTGCCAACGGTGACGCCAGCCACGACGCCGCCAGGGCAAATGCTGATTGCCCCAGTCCCCAATCCTCAAGTGGTGACGGCTGCTAACTGTATTGGGCTTGACGCTAGCGAAATCACGGCGGTGGCAGGGAGTACTCAAGTCTCGATCAGTAGCACTGCGGGCTTGTCCATTCCGGCAAACGCAACCTGTACCATTTCGGTTGATGTTACAGCTAACAAGCAAGGCAATTACGACAACGAGATTCCGCGAGGTGGTGCAACAGCACAGCTATCGGGCTACCCTAACCCGCCGACTATCGGCAGTAACGATGCTAGTGCTACGTTGACCGTGGATAGTGACTCTTTGCCGCCAGAACTGTTGCTGGTAAAGCGCATTACTGCCGTCAACGGTGACCGAATTACGGGCTTTGATGATGGCACGGGTACAGAAGATAACGACCCCCACTGGCCCGCTAACCTGTTAGAAGGCGTCATTGAGTACAACACCCCAGTTGTCCCTGGCGATGAGCTGGAGTACACCATCTACTACCTGAATACGGGATTAGGTTCGGCATCCAATGTGATGATTTGTGACCGGGTGCCGGCCTATACGACCTTCTTGCCCAATGGTTACAATGCTGGCCCCGCCCAGGCTACCGGTGGCTTAACCGGTGCAGATCGGGGGATCACCCTGGCAGAAGGGAGTAGTGAAGTTTCTCTGACGAATGCTAATGATGGTGACACAGGCTACTACTTTGCCCCGGGTACCGATCCAGACGGTGTGTTCCCAGGTATTACCTGTAATGGTGACAGTAGCAACGGTACCGTCGTTGTGTCTGTTCCTAACCAGGTGCCTGCTGCAACAGGTGCGGGTACCCCTGCGACCTCCTATGGCCACATTCGCTTTAAGGCTACGGTGCGTTAGCAATAGCTGCCGCGACGTCACTTTGCCTCAGATGATAAATAGGACACTATCCATTCACTGTGGCAAAGTGACCAACGCTATACAACTCGAAGCTGTCGTCAAAACGTACCGCAAATCACCTGATCGATCACGTCTTAACTATGCCTCAGGTATCAGCTTGTACTGTTCTTATCTCTATCGTTGAAATATGAAAAGGCTTCTAAAATCGTTTGCTATCAGTTTCTGTGCTGGCTTGTTGTTAATATCTTTGAGCGTTGCCAGTCACGCTGCTAATGTTGCGGCTCAGCGAGCCGCAAATCGGGCACAAAATACGCCTGCTAGCACACCTACTATTGTGCGTTCCAAAAATAACTCGCGCTGGCTAAATTCTGGGGAGAGCCTCATGATAGATAGATATCTATTTGAGGGAGAACAGCTTGTTGGATCCTGTTCGGAAAATTGTTATGGCGTGCAGATATCATTACACGATGACCAAAGTTCTGAGCCGGTTGCTCATGGTGTTAGACAAGCCGCAAGATCGATTTTGGAGGTTCCCTACGAAGGGAATTTCACAGTGCAGTTAACGATGGATAATTGTGCAACTAACTTAGGCTGCCGTGCCTGGATAGATCTGGAACCTGCTTTATGATGACATGGGGCCGCGCAACCCAGTGGTTAATCACTCAGAATCTAAACATAGCGTTTCTCATTTGACTTGACTCTCTGTACTCAGGCAAACGCGATACAGAACAGCAGGTCAAGTGAGGCGCGAGTTTCAGTATCATGGAAACTCGCTATATTCAAGGTTTTAACCTAAACGACACTATATAACGCCTTTAAAGAGACCTAATCTTTATGATTGGGTCTCTTTTTTTAAGCTATCTTCAGCTTCGGGATTGTTGTCTACGTACATATACTGGAATCTCTTACAGGCCTTGCTGGAAATACGATCGGCGATTTTGCTGAATATCTCTATTCAAGGACCGGGAATACTACGTATAACAAGAAATAACGAATACGACATTTACATCGAGTATACGGAATTTTGACTGTTTAGAGTTAAGGGTTTAGGTCTGCCGTGATTCTTCAAGCGCAGCTCAGACAAGGATTATCTTCCCGATGGAACCGTTGGGTCAGTGGTCTATCGTTGGCACTTTGTGTTGCTGGCGGTTGGCAGTCTGTGGCGCGAGCGGAAGGGAGTCGAGACATGTTCCCAGCTGGTGCACTGGGCAATCGAGGCAATATTATTTGGTCGGGTGCTTCTGCAAGTGGGTTTCGCGATCGCACGCTGTTTCGAGTTTATGCTAATGCAGGCGAGTACATCCTGGTGAGTTCTAGCGCTATGGGTATCGATGATGGCAATATCCAAATCTTTAGCAATATCTCGGGTACCGTTGCCAATGAGAATTTGGGCACGTCTGTTTTTTCGTGCTTGACCCAGCGAGGGGCAAATGCTGCGGATGCGAATCGCGGATTTATCAGTAGTCGGGCTGAAGAATTAGCAGGCCCCCGATCGATTGATGGGGCTGGCAATACAGCCGGATACGAACCCTGCTACTATCAGGCGCCCACGACAGGCATCTATTATATCGCCATGTATGGTCCCCAGGGGCCAACCGGTGGTGATATGAGCGGTGCCAACAATGGTGTTGAGCCAAATATTAACACCCTCAACACAGGAAGTAACCAAGGCACGGGCATTTCTGCCTGGGACGTCACCATCAGATCGAGTCTGAACTCTACAACCGACATCATCGGGCGGCTGCACACCTATTACATTGCCATGAACATGGGCGATAACGGTCGTCAGCTGCACTCCGATCTTTACCCGATTACAGTAGATGGCTATCGCTATGAGATTGACATCCGTGGGCTTGACCCGTTCGGTTTTAGAATTTACGGTAATCAATTCGGTAACCTAGACAGCGACGGGCAAACGCCGCTTTACCGAGATGTTCTTGGGAGCAATGGCAGTATTGGTAGCCCGTCGGGTGGGGTTAGCAGTGCGCCTCCGCTGTATCCCATCTTTTTGAATCCTATCGATTCAGCGGCGGTCAGCTCGCTCACTGTCTATGACCCCCTGACCGGCGCTGAGGTCCTGGGTCGAACGTTCCCTGGCGCACCCATCCTACCTAGCATTACAACGGCTTCTTTTAGTGGCAGTATTTCGGATAATCGCTCAAACGTTAACGTTGGTGGCACCTTTAGCTTTGATAGTAATCTGCCGTCGGGGACCTACGAAATTGTTATTAGTTACGATGGCGTTAACTTTGATCCGACTCGGACTGAAAACCGGGTAATTCGAGGTTTTATGCCATCATCAGGGGCTCAGACATCCACCTGGGATGGTAGAGACAACCTGGGTAACCCTTTTCCGGTGGGCGCGTATAGCTACAAAATTGCTATACGCGGCGGAGAGTATCACTTTCCCGTGAGTGATGCTGAAAATAATGTGAACGGGGGGCCGACCTACCGATTGCTCAATGCGACTAACCCGCTGGGTAATACTATCGCTTTCTATGACCATCGCGGTTACCGTACCCTCGGCGGTACCACTGTTGCTGACCGCGATACGGGGGATGGTGACCCGTTTGATGACGCACTTTGTGGGACGAATCCGCCGTCTCCTGCGGTGACAGATCTAGAATTGGGCGCAGATTCTTCTGCGGCTGGTTTTAATGCTTTTGGGGTAGCTTCTGGCGGCAACACTAACAGCAGATGTACTGGAGCCTTCGGTGATACCAAGATCTTAGACCTGTGGACCTACCTGCCCAGTAATCGGCTCCAGCGCGAAATTATCATCGAGGAAACAACGCCCGAATTTGACCATGGCGATGCGCCAGATACCTCTGCGGGTAACGGCGCTGGGGACTACAGCACATTGAGTGGCAACAATGGACCGCGTCATGCCCTGGGGACCACAGCAGCAAAGCTTTACCTAGGGGCAGGCGTCGTGTCGGATGCTGACGGGTTTGTGGATGGTGTCGATGACAATGGTAATGCTACCGATGACAGTGATAACGCGTTTACCGCGGCGCTGCCTTCGGTGACGCCAGGTGTTGCGTACAACCTCAATAATATCCCTGTGGTTAACAACAGTGGCGTGACAGGGACGCTGCATGGCTGGGTTGATTTTAACCAGAACGGTCAGTTTGAACTGAGTGAGTATGCCAGTGTAACCGTGGCCTCAGGGACCACATCCGTGAACTTGAGCTGGTCAACCCCTGCTACGACGACGCTTGGCACCACCTATTCGCGCTTTCGTCTAACGACTGACGCCACCTTGGTGGACAGTGCTGGGACGACCGACGTTGACGAGCGGTCCTTAGGAGCGGCTAGTAATGGTGAGGTAGAAGACTAT
Organism: uncultured bacterium; assembly: GCA_963922445.1. Taxonomy (GTDB): domain Bacteria; phylum Chloroflexota; class Anaerolineae; order Aggregatilineales; family Phototrophicaceae; genus DAOTTY01. Next base: position 3,093 of record CAWUJQ010000135.1, on the reverse strand, counting down.
GCCGTAAGCGTAGTGAATGGCGATCCGAAAGTTGTGCTGGTCAAACGGATCACCGCGCTCAATGGTCAGACACAGACCACCAATGGCCATGATCTCTCGGCTTATCGGAATGAGGGGGGCGATCCGTTTGACGACAATACGCTACCTTGGCCTACGCCGCTGACGGCGACGCTGGTCGGGGGCACCAACGGTGGCAATGTGATGCCTGACGATACCCTCGAGTACACGATTTACTTCTTGTCCTCGGGCGATCGCATTGCTGAAAATATTCGCTTTTGTGACTACATTCCGACCTATACCCAGTTGGTCGCTGGTAGCTTTAATGGAAACCCGCCTGTGGCTGGCAGTTTGACCGGCGCAGACCTGTCAGTAGAGATTTTTCAGAACGGTGGCTCAACCTATCACACCGGTGCTAATGATGGTGACTCGGCTGTGTATTTCCCGCCAGGGGTTGATCCGGCGAACGATAGTCGCTTTGCCGGGATTGACTGTGACGGCGATGGTAATGTGCTGAATGCAAATCCGAATGGTGCGATCGCAGTTGATCTGGGCAATATTCTCAATGCCAGTAGCGCTACCAATGTGGCCAATCAGTCCTACGGCTATGTGCGATTCAGGGCCAGAGTCAGATAGTCAGGGCCAGAGTCAGGTAGGTGTTGATATCTTGCTGACCATTGCCATCGGGCGGGCCAGCAAAAACTGCTAAATGGATTGCCTACAGCTTAGACCCACATTCAAAGCAGAACCGATGGGTTGCGGCATTTTCGGTGCCGCAGTTGCCGCAGTGAACCGGGGCCGAGACCTGAAGGCTTTCAAGCTGTTCCGGTAGGCCCAGCATCTGTGCATTGCTCGCGCCGGGTGGAATCATTGGGTAGCAGTTTTCGTCGCGGCGGACATGGGCGTCGACCAATATCGGGCCGTCGTAGGCCAGCATTGCGGCAATGCCTTCCTCTAGTTTGCTGGGGTGGTCGATCACCATACCTTTAACCCCAAAGGCCGTCGCCAACATTTCAAAGTTGGGCATGCCCACTTCCATGTTGGAAGACGAGTAGCGTTCTCCAAAGAAGTTTTGCTGCCATTGGCGGACCATGCCCTGCCAACCATTGTTGATGATCACCGTCTTGACGTTGATGCCGTACTGGGCCAGGGTCGCCAGCTCTTGCAGGTTCATTTGAAAACTGGCGTCGCCGCTAATGCAGATCACCTGCTGATCAGGCATGGCTACCTGCACGCCCATAGCCGCCGGTAAGCCGTAGCCCATCGTGCCCAAGCCTGCGCTAGAAATCCACTGGCGCGGACCGTTCTTGAGGAACTGGGCTGCCCACATCTGGTGCTGCCCCACATCCGTCGTGTAATAGGCGTGGGGGGCCTGCTTGGTCAGCTCGGTAATTACCTGCTGTGGCGACAGGATGTCATCGTAGGTGGGCACCTGCAGCGGGTAGTCCCGCTTCCAACGGCGAATGCGGGTGAGCCAGTCCTCGGTGTGATCGGCATGGGCGCGGTAACTGCCCTCGCTGATGCGATCGAGAATCTGCGTCAGCACCTTGCACACATCGCCAACGATGGGCACGGTCGGTACGCGGTTCTTGCCCACCTCTGCTGGGTCAATGTCGATATGAATCACCTTGGCACGGCTGGCAAACTCGTCGAGCTTGCCGGTAACCCGGTCATCAAAGCGAGCACCGACCGCAATCAACAGATCGCATTCGCTGACGGAAAAGTTCGCATAGGCCGTCCCGTGCATGCCCAACATGCCCAACGCCAGCGGGTGATGCTCGTCGAAGGCACCTTTGCCCATCAGCGTGGTGGTGATGGGCATCTGGAAATGCTCGGCCAGCTGTCGCAGTTCGGCGTGGGCACCCGCTGCGATCGCACCGCCCCCCACATACAGCAACGGCTGCTTGGCCGCCTGCATCAGCCGAATCGCGTTGTTGATCTGGCGGGGGTTGCCCTTGGTCGTGGGTTTGTAGCCCGTCAGCTTGATCGAACCGGGTTCAACCGGGCTGTAGTCAAATTCTTTGAGGCCAACATCCTTAGGGACATCAATCAGCACCGGTCCGGGGCGTCCGGTTCGGGCAATGTAAAAGGCTTCGGCTACAATCCGGGCCATCTCTCTCGGGTCGCGCACCACGTAGGAGTGCTTCACGACTGGCAGCGTAATGCCAAAAATGTCGGTCTCTTGAAACGCATCGCTGCCAATTGCCCCGAGCGGCACCTGGCCGGTCACCGCCACCATCGGAATTGAATCCATCTGCGCTGTTGCTAGCCCCGTCACCAGGTTCGTGGCACCGGGGCCAGAGGTGGCAAAACAGACCCCCACTTCCCCCGTCGCCCGGGCATAGCCGTCCGCTGCATGGGAAGCGCCCTGCTCGTGGCGCACCAGGATATGCTGGAGCTTGCCCGCTTCTTCAGCCTTGTACAGCTCGTCATAAATCGGCAAGATTGCGCCGCCGGGGTAGCCAAAAATGTGCTTTACCCCGTGGCGAATCAGGCTATCGATCAGCGCGTAGGCCCCAGAGGCACGCTGGGTCGTCGTTTTAGACAGGGGCGTTTGCAAAAGAGAGACCATCGGCTTGCAGGCAGAAATGAGGATAAACAGTAATCTATAGCAATCGCCACAAGCGATCATGCGCGATTGCTAGCAACGGAGCACTCTAGGCTTGATGGACAACGATACCCGATGTCCTAAGCAAAGTGGCCAAAACTATGTTTCACGGTTATCAATTTTACAACTCTGTCCCAGGATAGATAGCGGGTGCAGGAAAATATTTCGATCTGTTGACTTTGCGTAATGGGGGCGCAACGAGAAGCTTAGTCAGGGCGGCCCGTCATGTCGGCCCATGCACCGCCAATAAATGCGATCGCAGTGGCTTCACTCACTCGATATTGCCCATTTCTTTGCTCGACCTGCCAGCCCAGGGCTGTCTGCGGTGACTGCCACAGTGCCAGGTGAGGGACCGGCGGGTCGGCGTAAAAGTTGAGCGGACCGCTGCCGAGGGGGAGAGAGCTGCGGTGAGTAAACCGATCGTGGCTGAGTCGATAGATGGGATAGTCTCCCAGCAGCGGCACGCCCCACCCATCCAGAGCAATCAG
>CAWUJQ010000134.1:0-11180 GCA_963922445.1 uncultured bacterium | reverse complement strand
CAGGCCCGCGTAGCCGTCCGGGTCGCTGCGGCGTAAAAACGCGACCCCGTCATCCAAATCCAGGCCGTCTTCCAGCGCAATAATCCGCTCCCAGTGCTTGACTGTGCGCGGCAGGTTTAGTGGGTAGCGGCTCGTCACCAGAATGCGTAATGTGCTGCCCTGTTCCAGGACGGCGCGCAAAAAGGTGGCCATCTCATCGTCGTTGACGGCGTAGGTTGTGGGGTCTTGCAGGTGTTCCAGGTTATCCAGCAACAGGATGTAATCGCCGTCGCGCAGTCGATCGAGCAGGTGCGTCACCCGGTGAATGACGGGCTGCTGTTCTGGCGCTGCACTGGATGTTGTGCCCAGCAGGCGGTCAAAGTCGCTCAACACCCGGCTAAGTGTAATGCCAGTGCTGGCCGCGCTGAGCAGCACCATGCCATCGAAGTCACCACTTTGTTGCAGGTCACTCAGGGCGCGGCTGGCCAGGGCCGTTTTGCCAACCCCCGCCCGCCCATAAATGCCAATCAGACGGGTATTGGCCAGCAGCAGCTCCTTGAGTTGAACGAGCTGCGCTTCACGGCCCACAAAGCGCTCGTCAACGTGCTGGGGCAGCGGATTGACTGCCGAAAGCGGGTGCGGCGCGGGGGCAACGTCAGCAGGTGGTTCTTCGACTGCGGGCGGTGCTGGCTCGTCGTCAGCATCGTAGCTGAAGCGGTAGCCAAGACCCGCCTCTGTGACGATGTACTGCGGGTGGGCGGCATTGTCTTCTAGCTTGCGGCGCAGCCTGCTGACGTACGTGTGGACGTAGTCGTTTTCGGTGGTGTATTCGTCACCCCACACGCGCCGCAGCAGCGCTCTATGGGTCAGCACTTGGTTGGGGTGGCTGGTGAACTCACGCAGCAGTGCCCACTCCGTCGGTGTTAAGCGCAGCGGTTCCCCCGCTTTGGTCAGGCGATAGGCGGCAGGTTCAATGTGTAAGTTGCCGATTTGAATGGTGTCAGGCGTCATGGGTAAAGCTCATTTTTCTAAGCTATTGTCCGCTCTTTCGCGTCAGAAAGAAAGCGTCATACTATACAACTACGGGATGGTAACCGTCGTGAGGCGGTGCAAATCGGTCGGGTTGCTGTCTACCTGATGCAAACCTGTTAGCCGTTGACCGCTTTCCCAGGCGTAGACGGTCGCCCCCAGGGTGTAGCTGCCTGATGGAACGGCATCCAGCGGTAGGCGCGTAATGTGGCAGATGTTGGGCGCGTGTGGCAGCGGCTCATCCACTTGCGCAATGATCTCGCCGCCGTCCATCAGGTAATAGGCGACTGAGTAGGTGTTCACCGGCACGGCTGGGGCCACGGCCCACTGCGTCAGCACTTCGACTGCGCCATCACTGACGGACAACACCTCGGTGTGACTCAGTTCGATGGGCTGGCCATCATAGCGAATGAGGGGCTGTTCGGGCACGGCACAGCAGGCCGCTGATCGCGAATACAGGTCAATGGTGAGGCCGTGCGCGGCTGCTTCAGTGTCGCAGCGGGCGTAATCTGCCTGCACAATGTCCGTAAAGGCAGTAAAGCCGTCGGGCGGGGTGTCGCTTTGCTCACGGACAACCCACACGCGGGGTGCGCCAGCAACAAAGGCGTGCATGGCGTCGTCGTCATCCAATCGTGAAAGCGATGTGTAGCGCGCTCCTAATCCGTACAGGTAAAAGTCCAGGGCACCCTGTACCGCCCAGGGATGCCGGTCAATACTCAGTGCGACGGCGTCAGTGGGGGTGGTGTCGTCTTTCAGGATGCGTCCCGCTTCGTCCCAGCGCACATCGGGCCGGAAGAATACGCGATAGGCGTCGGGCAGCAGATGGTCGCTGAAGGTGGGGGTAAATATTGCCCATAAGCAGGACGCAACCGCTAAAACCGCGTAGGCTGGAACGACGCCGCGCTGCATGTTGCTGGTCAGTGCTGTGGCAACACGATCCAGGCTGAGGCCGACGAGCAGCGGGAACAGCACCCACAACACAAGCAGGTAACGTGCATGGGCCAATATCGTCAGCCACTCGTGCGCGATAATGGTCAGCGCGAGTGTGGCCACGAACGTAAATGCTGTAAACACCGCCGCTGCCCGCTGCTTCGATTCAGTGGGGCGCAGCAGCGCCAGCAGCACCCCCGGTACAATCAGCAGCAGCAGCCACACCGCGCCATTCGTCAGTGCATAAAATAGCTGGTCAAGCACCGCCGCTGTTGAAAGCGCCACATCAGGACGGCCACCCTCTTCGATGGCGTTGTTCACGGCTTGCAGCAGCATCCCCGCCCAGGGGATAAACAACACCCCACCCACAGCCACGCTGCCGCTGATAAGCCACCAGCGCCGCGTTTTTCGCACAAAAATCAGGTGATAGAGGGCTGTGCCGCCAATGAGCAGTGCGCCCAGATAGTGCATATACAGCAAACCTGCGATGGACAGTGTCAGGCCGATGGCGTCTGTGATGTGGGTGCGGGTGCTGTGCAACATACGCCAGTAGAACCACAGCGCCAGCGCGCCGAACAGTGCGTAAATAGAATAGGTGCGCAACTCGTGCAGGTAGGTGATGTAAAACGCGGAGGTTGCAATCGTAATGGCTGCAAGGGTTCCTACGCGCTGGTTGACCATATCGGTGCCCAGGCGGTAGGTTAGTGCAACAACGGGAATGCCCGCCAGTAGTGAAAAGGCTCGTGCCGCCACGTCCGTCCAGCCGACGGCGCGCCCCCACAGCGAAATCAGCACCGGGTAGCCCAGGGATTGGTTCGGGTCTTCGGCCAACATGCGCTGGATCACTTCGGGTACCGTCAGTGGCCCCCACTGCGCACCCCCCGCCCGATAGATGGTACGCCATTCATCCCACCAGATGGCATCTGCCCCCAGGCCACGCGCCCCCAGCCACCAGGTGAGCAGCAGCAGCGGCACGATCCAGTACCAGACGTTGGACGCACGATGCATCGTGATAGATTCCCTAAGCTTGCGGTAGATAGCGTGAATCCTTGCATTATTGTGGCTGCTTGACGCGGATTCAAGCCAGAACTACACCCCTATCTTGACGGTATGGGCGGCTTTTCCTATGATAGAACGCTGCCACGCCGTTATAAGAAGCGCAAACATGTTTGAAAGCCTGAGCCAACGCTTACAAAACACCCTGGAAAATCTGGGGCGTTCCGGGAAGTTGACCGATAAAGACGTGAGTAACGCGATGCGTGAAGTGCGCATGGCGCTGCTAGAAGCGGATGTCGCGCTGCCTGTCGTGAAGGATTTCGTAGGCCGCGTGAAGGAACGCGCCGTCGGTGCAGATATTCTCCAATCGCTAGACCCAAGCCAGCAGGTCATCAAGATCGTTCACGAGGAACTGAACGAAACCCTCGGTGAACCCGGTCGCCTGGACTTTTCTGGTGGGCAGCCCCCGCATGTGATTATGCTGGTGGGCTTGCAGGGTTCTGGCAAGACGACGACGGCTGCCAAGCTCGCCAATTACCTGAAGAAGGAAGGGCGTAAGCCGTTCCTCATCGCTGCGGATACCTACCGTCCGGCGGCAGTTGACCAGTTGGTCACGCTGGCCGGTCAGATTGATGTGCCGTATCACGAGCAGGGCACCGACGCCAAACCAGAGGACATCGCTCAGAACGGCATCAAGGCGGCGAAAGACGCAGCAGCTAACGTCATCATTGTGGACACGGCTGGGCGCTTGCAAATTGATGACTCGCTCATGGACGAGTTAGAGCGCATCAAGGCAGGGGTGAACCCGGTTGAGGTGCTGCTGGTTGCTGATGCAATGACGGGCCAGGAGGCCGTGAACATCGCGACGGGCTTTAACGAGCGCGTGGGTGTGACCGGGCTTGTACTGACCAAGATTGACGGCGACGCACGCGGCGGTGCGGCTATCTCTATGCGTTCGGTAACGGGCGTGCCGATTAAGTTCCTGGGCACGGGCGAAAAGATCGACGGGTTGGAACTGTTCCACCCAGATCGCCTCGTGGATCGCATTTTGGGCATGGGCGACGTGATGACGCTCATCGAAAAAGCGGAAGAACTCTACGAGCAGGAAGAAGCCGAAAAGCTGTCTGAACGGCTGATGCGCGATGAGTTCACGCTTCAGGATTACCTGGATCAGTTACAAAAGGTGCGCCAAATGGGGCCAATTACCCAGTTAATGGGCATGATTCCCGGTATGAACAAAATGGCCCAGCAGCTTGACCCCAAAGACGCTGAAAAGCGGCTGAAGAAGGTCGAAGCGATGATCCAGTCCATGACGCCCGCCGAGCGCAAAAAGCCTAAAATCTTGAATGCCAGCCGCAAAAAGCGCATTGCGCGTGGCAGTGGCACGCAAGTGCGCGATGTGAATGACCTCATCAAGCAGCACCGGGCCATGAAGAAAATGATGAAGCAAATGCGTAAGAGCGGCTTCCAAAACATCCCTGGCCTGGGGGACATGATGGGCGGGCGCGGTGGCGGCGGACGTAACCTGCCGTTTTAGCGCACGGCTGACCCAATTCTACTTTCTACTATCTGATGAAGAACTTGTGCCCCGCCAATGATGGCGGTGGTCGTAATTGAGGAGATAACCTACAACATGGTAAAAATTCGCTTTCAACGGGTGGGCCTCAAGCGCCAGCCCAGCTACCGCATCGTTGTGATGGACAGCCGCAAGGCCCGCAACGCTCGTGTGATCGAAACTATCGGGCATCACAACCCACGCACCCGCCCGCAGACGAACGTCATCAAGGAAGAGCGCGCCCTGTACTGGTTGAGCGTGGGTGCGCAGCCGACCGAAGCTGTGCAGATCGTGCTGAACCAGACGGGGACGCTGGGTCGCTTTGAGCGCTTGCGCCAGGGTGAAGAGATGGAAGCTTTGGTTGCGGAAGCCCAGGCTGCTTTGGACGCTGCTGAACCCGTCAGCGAAAAAACGTCCTACGCGGCCCCTGGCCCCGGCGAGAGCAAAATCAAGGCACGTGAGGCCGCTCTAGCAGCCGCCGAAGCTTCTGCCGAAGGCGCATCAGAGGAATAAACGACATGAGCCGCCGCAACGATAATCGTGGTAACCGCAACCGGGGTAACAAACGGGGAGGCCGCGCACCGAATACGCGTCGTCAGGAGGCCATTGTCAAATACATGGCCGAACGTCTCGTTGATGAACCGGATGCCGTTAGCCTGTCGCGGCGGGTCGAAGGCGCGACGGTTGTGTTAGAACTCACGGTCGCGCCGGGTGATGTGGGCCGGGTGATTGGTAAGAATGGTCGCGTGGCGGAATCAATCCGCAAGGTGATGCAGGTTGTCACCCATCCACGCGACCGCGTTATCCTGAAGATTTTGTAATGGCCAAAACCCCTGTCAGCCGCAATACACCGCCGGACTACCTGCTCTTAGGTCAGATTATGCGTCCGCATGGTGTGCGCGGCGAGCTTCGTATGCGCATCATGACGGACTACCCGGAGCGAATTGCGAAGCTTAAAGTTGTGCATCTGGCCAAGTCGGTTGAGGGCAAGGGCCTGAAGACGTTCCCTGTGCGGGCGATGCGTATGCACCAGGGGCATGGCTTGCTGCTGTTAGACGGTGTGACTGACCGCGACCTTGCCGAACGACTGCGCCAGCTTTATGTATTGGTGCGTTTGGAAGACGCCGTCCCCCTCGAAGACGACGAATTCTACCTGTACGAACTCATCGGCCTGAGCGTGCAAACCGAGGCTGGCTACGAGTTGGGCACCATCAAGAATGTGCTGGAAACGGGTGCCAATGACGTGTACGTCATTGATTCGCCGCAGTACGGTGAGGTGCTGTTCCCAGCGATTGACGATACCATTATCGACCATGACATTGATGCCGGGGTGGTGTTGGTCAATATCCCCGATGGCCTGCTCCCCGACGACCCTGCATAGGGTTTACCGCTCAAATACGCCCCAAAATTAAGTCATGTCCTTAATCGCTTTAGGTTGTTGTGCTTGACATTGTCTGATAGCGATTGATATGCTTTGCCTATTACAGGGTGTTACCGTCAGGCATGGATGCGGTGGATCATCAGAAGTACTGGCTGGGTTTCAGTCTGATTCCTGATATTGGTACAAAACGTATTTTGCAACTGGTAGACGCCTTTGGCAGCTTGCAGGTTGCCTGGGATGCAAGTCGTCAGCAGTTGCTTAAAGCGGGTTTGTCCGAAGCTGTGGTAGATGGAATGCTGGCCGCCCGCAATGACTTGAATCTTGACCGCGAAATGCAGCGCGTGCGCCGCGTGGATGCCTTTTTGCTCACGCTGGCCGACGACAACTATCCCCAACACTTGCGTGACCTGGACGACGCTCCCGCACTGCTGTATGTGCGTGGGGAGCTGATGCCCCATGATCGGCTGGCGGTGTGCATTGTCGGTACGCGCAAAGCAACAGTGTATGGCAAGGATGCGGCCTATCAGTTGGCGCGTGAGTTGGCAGCGAACGGCGTCACGGTCGTGAGTGGTTTAGCCCAGGGCATTGACGCGGCGGCCCACCAGGGTGCCCTGGATGGGGGCGGGCGCACCATTGGTGTGATGGGCAACGGCATCAGCGATGTTTACCCGCAAGAGAGCCTACCGCTGGCCCGTGAGATTATTCGCAGCGGCGCGGTTATCACCGAGTTCCCAATTGGCACAGCCCCCACGGCACGTAACTTTCCCAGGCGCAACCGTGTGATGAGCGGGTTGTCTTTGGGCGTGTTGGTGGTTGAAGCCGGGGAGAAGAGTGGTGCCCTCATTACGGCGCGCCATGCCGCTGAGCAGGGGCGTGATGTATACGCGGTGCCCAGCAACATTTTTAACATGGAGGGACGCGGCACAAACCGCCTTATCCAGGATGGCGCTAAGCTGGTGATGAGTGCGGCGGACATCCTGGAAGAAATCGAGATCACGCATACGATCCGCGAAACGAGCATTACAACTCACGAAACCGTTCCACCTTCTGATGATGAAGGGCGGCTGCTTCAGTTACTCAGCAATGACCCGATTCACATTGACGATTTGGTACGCGTTAGCGGACTGCCAGTCGCTGCGGTGAGCAGCACGCTCACTATTTTGGAGTTAAAGGGCCTGGCACGGGCCGTGGGCCGTATGCAGTACGCGCTACAACACTGATTGCTTTTCGGATTGCATTACGGCTCATGATGATGTTTGATGGGCAAAGTTAAGGAATAGACATATATGGTAGATCACTTCGAACACTATTACGCAATGATTATGGCGGGAGGGGGCGGTAAGCGGCTGTGGCCGATGAGCCGCCAGGAAACACCCAAACAAATGCTCCCGCTGGTTGAAGACCGATCCATGTTCAAGGTAAGCGTTGACCGACTCGCGCCGCTATTTCCGCCGGAGCGCATTTATGTGGTGACGGGTGAAGGCTATGTGGAAAGACTTCGGGCTGATGCGTCGTCCATTCCTGACGAGAACTTCATCGTGGAGCCGTCTGGTAAAGACAGCGGCCCTGCCGCAGCACTTGGCCTAACCGTAATCCAGCAGCGTGACCCGCAGGCGGTTGTTGCCATTTTGACGGCAGACCATCACATTGCCCAGGAAGACGCCTTTCGTGATGTGCTTTCGGCGGCGTGTGAGATTGCCCATGAGCAAGATTTCGTGGTGACGTTGGGCATTTCTCCCTCGTTCCCATCAACGGGTTTTGGCTACATCCAGCGGGGCAACCACCTGGGCGAACAGCGTAATTTTGACTATTACAACTCGCTTGGATTTACAGAAAAGCCTCGTGCAGACGTTGCAATTCGTTATCTCCGTTCTGGACAGTATAGTTGGAACTCTGGTATGTTCATCTGGACGGTGAAGCGTGCGATGTACGAATTCGAGCGCCAGCAGCCTAAAATGTACGAGCAATTGCGCAAGCTGGCCCCCGTTGTGGACACACCCACCTACCAGGAAACACTGGCAACCCTATGGGAAGACATTGACCGCATTTCTTTGGATTATGCGGTTATGGAACAGGCTGAGTCGATGTGTGTGATCCCAATTGATATTGGTTGGAACGACATCGGTAGTTGGGGCGCACTGTATGACATCTTGCAGCGAGACCTGTCTGGGAATCGTGTGCGAGGCGACCATGCCGATGATTCCATTCGAATTGACACGCAAGAAACCCTCGTCATGAGCGACAAAATGGTAGTCACCATTGGTGTACGCGATATTGTTATCGTAGAAACAGAAGATGCGATACTGGTCTGCCACAAAGATCGCACGCAGGAAGTGAAACAGGCAGTTGGCGAGATGAAGGCGAAAAACTTGAGTCAGTATTTGTAAGGGGTAACATGAGCGAACAACCGATCACAGCTTATTGTGTGAAATGCAAAGACAAACGGGAGATGCAAACTCCCGAGGCGACCTATACCAAAACGGGGGTGCCCGGTACACGGGGCGAGTGCCCGGTGTGTGGCACCAATATGTTTAAGATGGGCGAAACCGACGCTCATGCAAACGTGCCCAAGCCAGAGGTTATCGAAAAGCCGAAGCGCACCAAAAAGAAGTCTAAAAAGGCGGCCAGCAAAAAGATTCCCAAGACGGGCAAGCTGGTCATTGTGGAATCGCCCGCGAAGGCGCGCAGCGTGGGGCGTTATTTGGGCAGCGGTTACACCGTCAAGGCGTCTAAGGGCCATGTGCGTGACCTGTTGAAGTCTCGCCTATCGGTGGACGTGGACAACGGCTTTGAGCCGGAATATCGCATTCCCAACGATAAGCGCGATACCGTCAAGGAACTGCGGATGGCGGTTGAAGGCGCTGATGAAATCTACCTGGCAACAGACCCTGACCGCGAAGGTGAGGCCATCGCGTGGCATTTGATTAGCGCGGCCAACATGGAAGAAGTACCCCACCAACGGGTGGTGTTCCATGAGATCACCAAGCCAGCAGTGCAGGCTGCATTTGAGCATCCCCGCACGATTAACATGGACCTGGTGAATGCCCAGCAGGCCCGCCGCATCTTGGATCGGCTGGTGGGCTATCAGATTACGGAACTGCTGTGGGAGCGCGTGCAGAACTACATTTCTACGGGGCGTGTGCAGGGGGTGGCCCTCCGCTCGATTGTCGAGCGTGAACGTGAAATCCGGGCATTTACCGCTGTGGAATACTGGAGCATTGAAGCTGAACTGAGCAAGCAGCCTAACGGTAAAAAGCCCAAGCCGTTTGTGGCGCGCCTGCTCAAAATTGAGGGAGCGAACTTTGACCTCAACAGTGAGGCCGAGGTGCAGCCCCATGTCGATGTGTTGGAGCGCAGCCAGTACCGTGTGGGCGAGATCAAGCGGGGCACGCGCCGCCGCCGCTCGTCTGCGCCGTATACAACCAGCACCATGCAGCAGGAGGCATCGCGGCGGTTGAACTTCAACCCAAACCGAACGATGCAGTTGGCACAGCGCCTGTACGAGGGTATTGACCTGGGCAAAGAGGGGCCAGTGGGTCTAATCACCTACATGCGTACCGATAGCAACAGTGTGTCTGCCCAGGCCCAAAACGAGGCACGGGCGTACATCGAAACGACCTACGGCAATGAGTACCGCCCGGAAAAGCCGCCCGTCTACAAGACGAAGGCCAAGGGCGCACAGGAAGCTCACGAAGCCATCCGCCCGACAAGTGTGACCCGCACGCCCGAATCGGTAGAAAAAGCGCTGCTGGCGCAAAAGCAGGGCAAAGCACTGCTCAAGCTGTATACGCTTATTTGGCAGCGCTTTGTGGCCAGCCAGATGTCCGACGCGATCTACAACACGCTGCGTGTGGACATCCACGCCGGGCCGACGCAAGATGATACGCCGTACCTGTTCCGGGTGAGTGGCAGCACCATCAAGTTCAAGGGCTTTTTGGCGCTGTACGAAGAGGCCGCCGACGAAGACGCCTCACCAGACTTGGACGAGGGCCGCATTATCCCGGAGATGGCAACGGGCGAACTGCTTGACCTGATGAAGCTGATGCCAGAACAGCACTTTACGCAGCCGCCGCCGCGCTACACCGAGGCCAGCCTTGTGAAGGCGCTGGAAGAAATGGGTGTGGGCCGTCCGAGTACGTATGCGCCGACGATTAAGAAAATCCTTGACAACGATTTCGTCAACCGGGAGCAGAAGCGCCTTAGCCCCAACGAAATCGGTGAGGTGGTGTACGACTTGCTGGCAGAGTACTTCAACGAAGTGGTGGACTACTCCTACACGGCGCGGATGGAAGACAAGTTAGACGACATCGCCGAGGGTGATAGCGAGTGGCGCCCGATGTTGGGTGAGTTCTACACGCCGTTTGAAAACCAGCTACACCTCGCGCACGAGAACATGCCCATGCTCAAGCGTGACGAACCCGTAGGGCGCACCTGCCCGACGTGTGGCACGGGCGACCTGGTGATTAAGAAGGGTCGCCACGGTAAGTTCATTGGCTGCTCGAACTATCCAGAGTGCCGTCACACCGAGTCTTACGTCGAGACGACTGGGGTGGCTTGCCCGGTATGCGGTGACACGCACGATGGTATGGTGGTGGAACGCAAGGCCAAGAAGAGCGGGCGCACCTTTTACGGGTGTAGCCGCTTCCCAGATTGCGAGTTTATCTCCAATACGCTGCCCAAACCCGCTGATGAAGCCAAACAGCCTGAAGCGGACCTGGAACGCGACGCCTCCTAAAACAGGGCGGGGCGGGGGCTAGCCGGTACCTCCGTCCCGTAATTTGTTGGAATACGTTTGCATAGGCGCTGCGATTGGGTATAGTACGGCTAACACAGGGCCGCGCTTGTTGGCACAGACGGGGCTTTTCTGTACAATAATAAACGCACTGTTGCCTGTCGCACCCGAAAGGACACCGCGCCTATGTCATCATTTTTGAAGAACCCAACCGTACAGATTGTTGCGGGTTACTTCCCCAAGCTGACGACGATCATCCTGGCTGTTGTTAGCTTTGCCCTTGGTTTGGTTTGGGCATATGGCATCCAACCCGTCCAATATGTTAACGGTGATCCCTCCCAGCTAGAACAATCCTGGCAGGATCAGTGGGTGGTGGGTGCTGCTGGCCGCCTGAATAACGCCAACGCCAACAGCGTCGAACCCAGCGTTGAAGCGATGTTGCAGTCGGTAGACGACCCGGCAGGCATCGTGAACCGCCTACTCAACGACCCGCAGTACGCAGGTGAAGCCGGGATTCTGTCAGCACCTGCCTTCCAGGGTGTGGTACAGCGGGCACAACCCAACGCCGCCGCAGCGCC
>CAWUJQ010000133.1:0-11186 GCA_963922445.1 uncultured bacterium | reverse complement strand
CGCCGTTAACCTATGGCGCAGGCGGGTCAGTAGGGACGCGCAACGGCGCGTCCGCTGCGCTCGCAAACACGCAAAACCGTGTAGGGGTGAGGCATACCTCGCCCGCCAGATGCATCACGCCGTAGGAGCGCAGCGCCCCTACGGCATACAAAGCAAATCAGGATAGAGAGCAGGCTAAGGCATGTCACGCTCATTGAAGAAGGGGCCGTTTGTAGACCCCAAACTGTTGCAAAAAGTGATCAAGATGAACGAGGGTGGGAAGAAGAGCGTCATCCGTACTTGGAGCCGCGCCAGCACCGTCTTCCCGCAGATGGTAGGCCACACCATCGCTGTTCACGACGGGCGTAAGCATGTGCCCATCTACATCAGCGAAAACATGGTAGGCCACAAACTTGGTGAGTTCGTGCCCACCCGCACGTTTAAGGGTCACCTCATCGAAGAGAAGAAGAAGAAGCGCTAACGCGAGGAGCCACCGGCAATGGAAGTTCATGCAAGAACCAAACATCTACCCATCTCCTCGCAAAAACTCCGTCTGGTCATTGACCAGGTGCGCGGGATGCACGCCGACCAGGCACTTACAGTGCTGAAGTTTATGCCGCAAAAGGGGTCGCACTTCGTCTACAAGACGCTGCACAGCGCGATCAGCAATGCGGTGAACAACTTCGAGCTAGACCGGGATGACCTGTTCGTGGCCAAAATCTTTGCAGATGAAGGTCCGACGATGAAGCGCTATAAAGCAGGCGCACGTGGGCGCTACAAGCCGCGCGTCAAGCGCACCAGTCACCTGACGGTGATCGTAGAAGATCGAGGCGAGGAACTTTAAGTTATGGGACGTAAAATTCACCCGATTGGCTTTCGCCTGAAGGTCAATCGTGATTTCGAGTCACGTTGGTATGCAGACGGCAACCGCTATGTGGAGCTGCTGCAAGAGGATCGTATGATCCGCGAGTACGTAAAACAACAGACGGCACAGGCGGGCGTTTCGCGCATCGAAATTGAGCGCTTCCCCAACCAGGTCGTCATCAACATCCACACGGCCCGCCCCGGCATCGTCATCGGGCGTAAGGGTGACAGTGTGAAGAGGCTGCGCGGCCACCTGGAGCGCACGACCAATAAAAAGGTCAAGATCGAGGTGCTGGAGGTTGAAAAGCCTGACCTGGACCCGACGCTGGTAGCCGAAAGCATTGCAGACCAGCTTCAGCGCCGCATTGGCCATAGCCGTGCGATTAAGCGGGCCATTGGCCAGGCTATGCGCCAGGGCGGCCAGGGCATCCGCATCGAAGTAAGCGGGCGCTTGGGCGGGTCGGACATGTCCCGCCGTGAGTGGCAAAGCGAGGGGCGCATCCCGCGCAACACGCTGCGTGCCAATGTGGAATTTGGTAAGGCCGAAGCAGACACGACCTTTGGCAAGATTGGCATCAAGGTGTGGATTTACAAAGGCGACATTCTGGACGATGCCGGGGCCGCTGCTGAAGACGGCGGCAAGGCTTACGTCAGTAAGTAAGTGCCGGGGCTGTTCCCCCGGTGAAGGAGATTATTCGCAATGTTAATGCCGAAGCGCACAAAACACCGCAAGCAGTTTCGCGGTCGCATGAAGGGCAAGGCTTACCGGGGTAGCTCGGTACAGTTCGGCGAATTTGGCTTGCAAGCGTTAGAACCGGCGTGGATTAGCTCACGTCAAATCGAAGCTTGCCGCCGCGCGATGGTTCGCTACATTCGCCGTCGCGGTAAAATCTGGATTCGTATCTTCCCAGATAAGCCGATTACGCAAAAAGCCGCCGAAACCCGCATGGGTAAAGGTAAGGGTTCCGTTGAGTACTGGGCAGCCGTTGTCAAGCCCGGTCGCATTCTGTTCGAAATGGGCGGTACGGACGAAGAGGTAGCCCGCGAAGCGCTGCGTTTGGCGTCGCACAAGCTGCCGATTCGTACCAAATTCGTCAAGCGAATTGACCCCATTAGCGGCCAGGAGGTCACCTAAGCATGTACGCCGATGAAATGCGCGACATGTCCTACGAGGACCTGATGGAAGAAATGGAAGACCTGAAGCAAGAGTTGTATCGGCTTCGCTTTCAGAAGACCGTTGGCCAGTTGGAAGACACCAACCTGATTCGCTATGCCAAGCGCGACATCGCCCGCATCAACACGGTGCTGCGCGAGCGTCAACTGGCAGAGCAATTGGCCGCAGCCGGTGAACTAGGTGGCGCGCCTGTTGTGGCCGCCGACGTAGAAGACGAGGAAGAGGACGACGATGTCGAATAGCCGTCGGCGGCTAGAAGGCCGCGTGGTCAGTGACAAGATGGATAAGACGGTGGTGGTCGAGGTGGAACGCCTCAAGCGGCACCGCATTTACGAAAAGGTCATTATCACCACCAAGCGGGTGATGGCCCACGACGAGGCGAACAACATCCCGGTTGGGGCGATTGTGCGCATTGTGGAAAGCCGCCCCATTAGCAAAAACAAGCGCTGGGTGGTGGAAGAAGTGCTGGTTGACCCCGGTAACAAGGTCGTGGAATCAATCAGCGACGAAAGTGAAGTGCAGGAATACGAGCAGGTCGGCGTTGAGCGCGATGACGAAGACATCGCCGAAACCGAGCCAGTTGAGGTGGCAGAAGCTGACGAAGCTGATGCAGACACCGTAGACGGTGAGGAGGACGAGCAATGATCCAGACCGAATCTCGCTTAAAAGTGGCTGACAACACCGGCGCGAACGAACTGCTCGTGATCCGTGTGTTGGGCGGCAGCGGCAAAGTGTATGGCCGCGTGGGCGATGTGGTCGTGGCGACGGTGAAGTCCGCTTCGCCGCAGGGCAGCATCAAAAAGAGCCAGGTCGTACGGGCCGTCATTGTGCGGACGAGTAAGGAATACACCCGCACCGACGGGAGTTCCATCCGCTTTGAAGACAACGCCGCTGTCATCCTGGCAGATGATGAAGGCAACCCGAAGGGGACCCGCGTGTTTGGCCCGGTGGCGCGTGAACTGCGCGAAAAGGGCTACATGAAGATCGTGTCGCTCGCGCCGGAAACCCTGTAACGGAGGCAGTAAAACGATGCAGAAGATCAAAAGTGGCGATCAGGTTGAACTGATTGCCGGGAAAGACAAAGGCTTTCGGGGTGAGGTGCTTAAGGTCAACCCGAAAGAAGGCAAAATCATCGTTGAGGGGCTGAACATCGCCAAAAAGCACCAGCGCGCCCAGGCACGCGGTGACGGCCAGCAGACCCCGGCAGCCATCGTTGACCGCCCCATGCCGCTGGACTGGAGCAACGCGATGGTGGTATGCCCGTCTTGTGATGAGCGGACGCGTGTGGGCTTCCACATGAACGACGATGACAAGAAAGTGCGCTTTTGCAAAAAGTGCGACTCAGACATCGACAATCCCGTGTAGTGGGAGGCAATAGAAGACGATGACATTTAACCCAACCCACGAAAAGTACCAGGAAACGGTCGTCCCGGCGATGATGGACGAGTTTAACTACGGCAACCTGATGCGCGTGCCGCGCATTACTAAGGTCGTTGTGAACATCGGCATGGGCGAGGCCAACGAAAACCCGAAAACGCTGGACAGCGCCACCACCGACCTGCGCCTGATTACCGGCCAGCAGCCGGTGATTACACGGGCCAAGAAGAGCATCGCTGGCTTTAAGCTGCGCGAAGGCCGTGCCATCGGCATCAAGGTGACGCTGCGTGGCGAACGCATGTGGTCACTGCTCGACCGGCTGATTAACATCGCCCTGCCGCGTATCCGCGACTTTCGCGGCGTCTCGCCCGATACGTTCGACGGGCGCGGCAACTACACCATCGGCTTGCGTGAGCAGTTGGTGTTCCCAGAAATCCAGATTGACCAGGTGGACAAGGTGCGCGGGATGGAAATCACCGTGGTGACCACCGCCGAAAACGACGAGGAAGGCCGCCGACTGCTTCGACTGCTCGGTATGCCGTTCCGTGAGAAATAGGAGACATTCATGGCGAAAAAGTCAATGATTGAGCGCGAAAGCAAGCGCAAGTACAAAGTGCGCGTGCGGAACCGCTGCCAGAAGTGTGGCCGTCCGCGCGGGTATTACCGCCGCTTCGGGCTGTGCCGCATCTGCCTGCGCGAAATGGCGCTTAAGGGCGAAGTTCCAGGTTTAACGAAGTCTAGCTGGTAGGAGGTCGCCAATAATGGTTACAAGCGATCCAATAGCGGATATGCTAACGCGCATTCGCAACGCACTGATGATTGGCCGCCCCACTGTGGAAGTGCCGTCGTCGAAATTGAAGCTGGAAATTGCCCGCATCCTCAAGGAAGAAGGCTACATTTCCGACTATATGGTGGATGACAGCGGGAGCTTCCCGGTCATCACATTGGCCTTGAAGTATTATGGCGACCGCCGCAACCGTCGCCCGGTTATTACGAAGCTGGAACGCGTGAGCAAACCCGGACGGCGCGTCTATCGTGGCCGTACCGACCTGCCGCGTGTGTTAAGCGGGGCCGGGATTGCTATCGTCACGACGCCCAAGGGTGTGATGACCGCCAATGACGCCCGCCGCAAGCGCGTGGGCGGCGAAGTGCTGTGCTACATCTGGTAGCGCAGCGGTAGAGGAGAGAAGCAACGATGTCACGTATTGGTAGAGCGCCCATCGCCCTCCCCGATAAGGTGGAGGTGAAAATCAACGCGCAGACGGTGTCCGTCAAGGGGCCAAAGGGCCAACTAGAAATGCACGCCCACCCGAACACAACCGTCAAGATGGAAGACGGCAGTGTGGTGATTGAGCGCGTTAACGAAGAGAAGTTCAGCAAGTCCATTCACGGCCTCACGCGTGCCCTCATCGCCAACATGGTAGAGGGGGTGAGCGAAGGCTTTAAGCGCACCCTGCTCATTGAGGGTGTGGGCTATCAGGCAGCGGTGCAGGGCAAAACCCTGAACCTGAAGCTGGGCTTTAGCCACGAGATCAACATTGAGCCGCCGGACGACAACACCAAGTTCGACGTGCCCAAAGAAAGCCGTGGCCGCACGATCATCATTGAGGGCATCGACAAGCAGGTGGTAGGCCAGTTGGCCGCCAACATCCGCGAGTTGAGGCCGCCGGAGCCGTACAAAGGCAAGGGCATTCGTTACGAAGACGAGCGCATTATCCGCAAGGCGGGTAAGGCCGGTAAGAAGTAAGTCTATTGCAATGGTTCCCCGGTTGGCTGTCGTCGCGCCATCCACTGGTGTACCCCGCCGATGCGTTCCCGCGTGGGGGGTGCCAGCAGCAAACACCAGCCGGGTTAATGTAGGGTAAGGAACTCAACATGGCAGATATCAAAGGCAAGCGTAAATCAGCGGCCCGTAAGCGCCGCCACTATCGCAGCCGCAAGCACATTATAGGCACGGCAGAGCGCCCGCGTTTGGCGGTTTACCGCAGCTTGGTCGCGATCTATGCGCAGGTGATTGACGATCAGTCCGGCCACACATTGGCCTCTGCGTCCACCATTGACCGTGAAGTTGCCAAGAAGATCACCGACGATATGTCCAAGACCGACCAGGCCAAGCTGGTGGGTGAGGTGCTTGCATCGCGAGCGAAGGCCGTGGGTGTGGACGAAGTGGTATTTGATCGGGGCGGCTTCCGCTATCAGGGGCGTGTGGCTGCCCTGGCAGATGCGGCTCGTGAAGGCGGATTGAAGTTCTAGGAGACGACCAAAAATGGGTAAAGATCGCAGAGATCGTAACAAGAAGGGCCGTGGCAACGACGACCGCGAGGAGTTAGACGAGCGCGTTGTGGATATTGCTCGTGTGGCCAAGGTTATTAAGGGTGGTCGCCGCTTCGCTTTCCGCACAGTTGTGGTTGTGGGCGACGGCAAAGGCAAGATCGGTATTGGCGTGGGCAAGGCTCGCGGCGTGCCAGACAGCATCCGTAAGGCTGCCGACCGCGCCCGCCGCAACATGAAGTATGTGTACGTCACCGAAGCGGGCACCGTGCCCTATGAAGTGACGGCCCGCTACGCAGGGGCGCAGGTGATGCTCAAGCCTGCTTCCCCCGGTACCGGCACGATTGCAGGTGGGGCTGTGCGCGCTGTGCTTGAGGTCGCGGGTGTCAGTGACATCCTGACGAAGAGCCAGGGCAGCAATAACATGCTCAACGTGGCCTTAGCGACGTTTGAGGCGTTGCAGATGGTGCGCTCACCGAAGGAAATCGCCCAGATGCGCGGTAAAGACGTGGACGAAGTGCGTCCGTTCTGGGAGCAGGCTGCGCTCTATCAGCAGCGGCAGGCGGTGGAAACCGTCAAGGACAAGCAGAAGGAAGAGCGCGAGGCACAAAAGGGCAAGTCTGCGGGCGAAATCGCAGCCGAGGCCGCAGGCCGCGGCGGTGACGCTGAGGAGGCGAATAGCTAATGGCGGATAAGAAACTGCGCGTGAAGCTGGTGAAAAGCACCATTGGCTACAACAGCAAGCAGCGCCGCATTGCCGAATCGCTCGGCTTGAAGAAGATGCACAGTGAGCGCGTGCATTACGACACGCCCATCATTCGCGGCATGGTGAACAAAATCAGTCACCTGCTGGAAGTCGAAGAATTCGAGGAATAACCCTTTCCACCTCATCCCCCGGCCCCTTCTCCATGTGGAGAAGGGGAGTATGCCGCAAGCACAGGCAACGGGTGTAATAAGCCCCTCTCCTGGGGAGAGGGGTTTGGGGTGAGGTGAGGCGGCGAACCCAAGCAGCGGACGCGCTAGATTGCGTCCACACACCATCAGACCTCACCCCTCCCGAACCTGGCGGTTCTCCTTCCCCTCTCCATGTTGGAGAGGGGACAGTGAGCGCAGCGAACAGGGGTGAGGTGCAAACAAGATTATGTCTGTATGCGAGGCGGGCACCCCCCGTCGATTATAGTGAGGACAACACAAACTCATGAGACTTCATGACCTAAGCCCGGCCAAGGGCAGCAAAAAAAAGCGCACCCGTGTCGGTCGCGGTATTGCGGGCAAGCGCGGTAAAACGGGCGGTCGCGGTACCAAGGGCCAGGGTGCCCGCAGCGGCGGCGGCAAAGGCCCCTACTTCGAGGGTGGTCAGCTCCCGTTGGTGCGCCGTTTGCCGTTCAAGCGCGGCTTTAACAACCCGTTCCGCATCGAATACCAGGAAGTGAACATCTGGCTATTGGAACGCACCTTCGACGACGGC
The DNA here is from genome assembly GCA_963922445.1 of uncultured bacterium. Classification (GTDB taxonomy): domain Bacteria; phylum Chloroflexota; class Anaerolineae; order Aggregatilineales; family Phototrophicaceae; genus DAOTTY01. The sequence goes on along the minus strand of CAWUJQ010000133.1, from coordinate 4,053 downwards.
GCAGAAATCACCCCGTCCACGATGGAAGAAGCCGGCATCGTCCGTGATGCAGGGGAGCCGATTGCCATTTTGGGCAGCGGCGACGTCACCAAGAAGTACAACATCAAGGCCCACCGCTTTACCAAGAGCGCGCAAGCCAAGATCGAAGAAAAGGGCGGCACGACAGAAAAGCTGCCGCTACGCATCACTGGCCCGCATGCGACCATCCGCAAGCTGCCGAAGGCCAAGGAAATCGAACTATACGGCGAGCCAAAATAACGCGCTCCATTCCCGCCCCATGCTTTCAGTGTAGAAGTCTGCTAGTATGGGGTGGGTTGTGCGCCGCTTAGCGGCCAGCCCATACCAAATGACGCACATCTACCAGCAGTAAGAGGTTTCCCCGATGATTCAGGCTGTCAGACATGCCGTTCGCGTGCCAGAGGTGCGCAACAAACTCGTTTTTACGATCCTGATTTTGGTGATCTATCAGTTTATCGCTCATGTGCCGGTGATTGGTGTCAACCGCACCGCGCTCGACCAGTTGCTGAACCAGGGCAGCGGCCTCATTGGCGTGCTGAACCTGCTTAGCGGCGGGGCGGTTTCCAACTTCAGCGTGATTGCCAATGGTGTGTATCCCTACATCACGGCGTCCATTATCTTCCAGTTACTTGTGCCGGTCATTCCGCAGCTTGAAGCGGTTCAGCGTGAGCCGGGCGGCCAGGAAAAAATCCAGCGTTGGACGTACTACCTTGCCATTCCAATGGCGATGCTTCAGTCGGTTGCGCAAATCAACATCTTCAACATTTTGGGCGGTGCCGACGGCACGCCAATTGCGATCATCCCCGGCTTTGGCAGCGACATTCTGCTAACCGTTACCGTGATTATCACCATGACGGGCGGCACCATGCTGGCCATCTGGCTTGGTGAACTCATCACGGAGCAGGGCATTGGCAACGGTATTTCGATCATTATCTTCGCGGGTATTGTGGCCGTCGCGCCGCAGCAGTTCATCCAGTTGTGGATTAACACGAGCGGTGCCTTCCGCTTTTACAGCATCGTGGCGTTTATCATCATCACGCTGATTAGCATCATCACCATTATCTACGTGCAAGAAGGCGTGCGACGCATCCCGGTGAACTATGGTAAGAAGGTGCGCGGGCGCAAGCAGTACGGCGGTGCCAGCACCTACATCCCGCTCAAAGTAAACCCGGTGGGCATGATCCCGCTCATCTTTAGCCAGAGTGTGATTACCTTCCCGGCGATTATCTTCAGCCTGTTGCCAGCCAACGACTTCACCCGTGACCTGACGGCTTCGTTCGGGAACCAGACGGGCTTTTGGTACTGGTTTACATTCTTCTGGTTAACGGTGGGCTTCACGTTCTTCTACAGTGACGTGATGGTACAAAACCAAAACCTCGCGGATAACCTCCAGCGGCAGGGCGGCTTTATTCCGGGCATCCGACCGGGGGCGAGAACCGAGGAGTATATCCAGCGGGTGACGCGAAGAATCACCCTGGTAGGCGCGGTCTTCCTTGGGGCGATTGCGATCATACCGGGCGTGGTGGGGGCGCTTAACCGCTTGCTGTTTGGCGTGGCCTCAACGCAGTCCACCAACGCGGCTTTCATCATCGGTGGTGCGGGTTTGATTATAGTGGTGGGTGTGGTGATTGACACGCTGCGCCAGCTTGAAGCGCAGTTGGTGATGCGCAATTACGACGGCTTTATGCGCTAGTCGGCCCTGCTCGCGGCGCGGGCGGCAGTCGATTGGGTTGACGATCAGGGGGTGCAGCGCGTCTGCACCCTGTTTGCTTTTATGGGGCAGGTTAATGTCCCGCTCATTCCGTTCATTAGGATTATGCTTTTTTTCGGAGAATCTTTTTATGAGTTTGTATCTCATTATGATGGGCGTGCAGGGCGCGGGTAAGGGTATGCAGGCTGGCATTCTGGCGCAAGCGTACAGCATTCCGCACGTATCGACTGGTGACATCTTTCGGGGGATGAAAGACCGCGATGACGACCTTGCCCGTGAGGTCAAGGCCATCCTGGAGGCGGGTAAACTGGTAGACGACGACCTGACCTGCCGCATCGTGGAAGATCGCCTCAACGAAGACGACGCCGCCAATGGTGTGATTCTGGACGGCTTTCCTCGCAATCCGGTTCAGGCCGAGTGGCTGGATAGTTACCTTACGAGTAAAGGTAAGTCGGTCACGGCGGTTGTGTGGATGGAGCTTGATTTGTATGTCGCGTTTAAGCGAGCCTTTGGGCGCATCACGGACAAGGAAACAGGTGATAGCCATAACGTCTTCTATAACGAGGACGGCATCGAATCGTGGCAGTTCGTCAAGCACTCTGAAGAGGCGTTTCCGCCGCACCTGGATGTCAAACTCAAGAATGGCAACCCGGTCAAGCGCCGCCCGGACGACGAAAACGCCTATGCAGTCGTCACGCGGATTGATACTTATATGAAACAAACCGCGCCGCTGCTGGACCATTACCGCAAAGACGACCTTGTGGTCACCGTTGACGCTGAGCAGTCGATTGAGGCGGTCACCAAGGACATCAAGGCGGCAATCGAGGCTCGGAAGTCCAAGGCGTAACGGCAATACCACACCGCCTGTAGGGACGCAGCCCGCTGCGTCCGCTGGTTGTGATGACCCACAGCGGACGGCCAGAAGGCCGTCCCTACGTTATTCATTCACAAACGCACAGGGGGCCTATCACATGGCAGATGTTGTACTCAAAACGCCGGAAGAACTGGAAATCATGCGGGAGGCGGGGCGTATTGTCGCGCTCGCGCACGAGGCTATGGCGGAAGCCGTCGCGCCCGGTGTGACCACGCAGCAGCTCGATGACATCGCTGTGGAGGTGCTGCGCCAGCACAATGCCACCCCCGCCTTCCTCAATTACCCCAAAATAGATGGCCCGCCGTTCCCCGCGACCATCAACGCCAGCATCAATCACGAACTCGTCCACGGCATTCCCAGCAAAGACCGCGTATTGCAAGCCGGGGACATTATCAGTTTAGACGTAGGCTGCCACTTCGAGGGCTTTGTGGGCGATGCCGCCCGCACGCACGCCGTTGGTGAGGTGTCTCGCGGGACGCAGCGCCTGATTGACGCGACCAACCGTGCGCTAGAAGTGGGCATTGAGGCGTCTGTGTTGGGCAACGAAACCAAAGACGTTGCCAAAGCCATCCAGCGCTATGTGGAAAGCCAGGGCTACAGCGTCGCTCGCGAGTACACCGGGCATGGGGTGGGGCGGGCCATGCACGAAGACCCGGCCATTCCCAACTTTTGGGTGGGCGGTCGCCGTCACCGGATGCCGTATGAGAGTGTGCAGTTGCAGGTGGGTATGACCTACGCCATTGAGCCGATGGTGATCGCTGGGCAGGCCAACCTCGCGGAATTGGATGACCAGTGGACGGTTGTTACAGTGGATGGGTCGCTGTGTGCGCACACCGAACACACCATCGCCATCACAGAAGACGGCCCACGCATTTTGACGCTGCCGTAGGAGTCTGGTATGCCGCAGTCTATCCCTGAACCCATCTTTGGCGAGACGCACACGGTTGATACCTTCTTCGACGCGGCTATGCAGCTTCTTGACCATCACGATTATGAGTTGGTGAATGGCAAGATCGAAATTGTGGCGTTGAAACCGCGTCTTTATTCGCGGATTGGCGTTAGGCTCGTGGCCTCCCTTGTGACCTTCGTTGACGAACACGACCTGGGCACCGTCCTGGGCGCACGGTTTCCGTATCCGCTGACGGAAGACAATGCCCGCGTCACCACCGCGTCTTTCATCGGGAAATCACGAGCGCCGCATCTCGAAAACAGCCACCTCTTCTCACCGGACATTGCCATTAGAACCATCCCGCCGAATGAGCGCGCCCGCGCCACGCACGATTGGATTGCGCTTTTCCTCAACGCCGGGACGCAGCAGGTGTGGGCCGTCTACCCCGATGACAGCATCATCGACGTGTGGGAACGCATTAACGACCACACCCTGACCGTCGCCACACTCCGGCGCGGGGACACGCTGACGTGTGAGGCGCTGCTGCCGGGGTTCGCGCTG
>CAWUJQ010000132.1:0-11217 GCA_963922445.1 uncultured bacterium | reverse complement strand
GACCCGACCAACCCAGACTATGTGGCCGAGTTCTGCTTCAATGTTGAAGCACCCGGCATGTACCAACTTGAAGGCCGGGTTTTGGCCACGACTAGCTCAGCCAACTCCTTCTGGGTCACTGTGAATGACGGCGACGCCATCCTGTGGGACACGGCAGTAGGTAACGCCATCCAAGCTGACTATGTGGCGGACCGCAACGGTGCTGACCCGGTTCAGGTACAGCTAGACGCAGGTCAACACACCGTGCGCGTCGTCTCGCGTGAAGTTGCAACAGGTCTGGATTCATTATCGCTCGTGCCTGCTCCACCGCCGGAGGTGCCGCTGGCATGTGCTAACCCAATCGTTGAAGCTGAAAACCCGCTCCAACTCACTGGCCCGTTTGAAGTGAGCAGCGACCCGGCTGCATCCGGTGGGCAGTACCTTGCCGTGCCGCAGGGCACCGGCAACAGCCACAACGACACCACAACGGCTGTTGCAGAATACTGCTTCACCGTGCCAGAGGCTAACATCTACCAGATTCAAGGCTGGACGTATGCCTCCTCCAGCAGCGATGACTCCTTCTGGGTCACGGTAGACAACGGCACAACCTTCCAGTGGAACATTTTGCGCAATGAAAGCTACCTACCGAATTTCGTGCGCCCAGCCGGTACCAGCGACCCGCTACAGGTCTATCTGACGGAAGGCCAGGTTACTGTGCAAATCGGCTTGCGTGAGGACGGCGCACGGCTTGATAAACTGGAACTGGTGCCCATCAGTGACGTAGCGCCGATTACGGTTGCCTCGCTCAACATGGTGGACGCCACCACCAACGAAGTCATCGCCCCGCTGTCAGATGGTGCGGTGGTCAACCTTGGCGTTGTATCCACCAATAACGTGGTGATTGCCGCTGAAACCAATGTCGAAACGGTAGACGCGGTCGTCTTCAATATGCAAGATGAACCCACCTCAGGCCAGACCGACGAAGACCCCGACGCAATGGCGGAAGAATCTACCAGCAAGGCGATGAACTGGGAGCCGGAAGTGGGCCAATTTGAGCTAGAAGCCGTCCCCTATACTGGGGGTGAGGTTGGCAATGGCATGCAGGTTTCGTTCACAGTGGTTGACGAACCGGAAGAGATTGCAGCCGCCCCAACCGAAACGCACACGCCAGCAGACGTGCAGCCGACTGCCGCCATTGAGGTAACGGCAACACCAGAAATCATCGCAACGCAGCCCGTGGAAGAAAACAAGCCAGATGACACAGCACCCGTCGAGAGTCCGGCCCCGGTTATTATCACGGAAGAGCCGGTAGAGGAAACGGAAACACCCGTCCCGACCGAGGCTGAGGCAACCGCACTGCCCACCAACACGCTCGTCCCGACGAATACACCGCAGCCAACCAACACGCCAGTTCCGACCAATACACCCGTCCCGACGAACACAGCAGTACCAACCCACACACCCGAACCGCCGCCAAGCGAAGGTGAGGGCCGCATCCAGTTCAACACGGGCGATGAGGTCACGGTAATGGGCGACCAAAGCGCCAACCTCGTCGTTCAGTTCGGCAACGCTGGTTCGACCGAACTGCGTAATGTGCGCATCACCTGCCGCATTACCGAGGGCGCGGCCAGGTTCACCGATGCACAGTCCGGACCGTTCTCTGATGAAAGCCAGGGCGACAAAAACGTTACCCTGAGTGGTATGGGCAGCCTGATTGCAGGCCAAAATCACAACTTCGCCCTGAACGCCTCACCCGTTGAGGGCCGCAGCAAGGTCGAATGTGAGATGTCTGCCGATAACATGCCCAGCAAAAAGGCTTCCGTAAGGCTCAAGGCGCAATAGCGCACCAAGGGCCACCAGGAATCACAGCCGTTCACTGTCGCTCTGCTTTTTGGTAGAGTGGTGGTGAACGGTTTTTTGTTTTGGGGCAATGCGATGACAGACACCATAACCTTCTACAGCACGCGGGAAGTACCCTATGGCGTGTTTTCCAACTTTGCGGCCTATGGCATTACGATGAACGACCGCTACTGGAAGACGACAGAACACTACTTTCAGGCCATGAAGTTCGTCACCACTGCACCGGACTACGCCGAGCAGATTCGCGGCGCGCCCACGCCCAAACAGGCCGCCAACATGGGGTGCAGCCGCAACTACCCGCTGCGCGCAGATTGGGAAGCGGTCAAAGATGGTGTGATGGTTGACGCCGTGTTACAGAAGTTCCGCACCCACGAGGGCATCCGAGCGCTTTTGCTGGCCACCGTAGACGCGCCGATTGTTGAGGCGGCCCCTGGGGATGCCTACTGGGGCACCGGCCCCAACGGCGACGGCCTCAACAAGCTCGGCTTGATTTTGATGCAGGTGCGGGCTGCACTGCGCGGTGACTGACCCGATTATTCGGATTGGGTTGGCTTGCGCCCGATAACGGCGTAAAGCGGGTCACCGCCAACGCCAATGAAGCCTTGGAGCATGCCGCCGCGCTTGATGCGCGTGTTAATGTCGGTGAATCCGGCGAGTTCCATGTATTTGCGAACCAGTTCAACGTGCCCGTCACCGGAGTTGCTCAGCCAAATGCGCATCGCCTTTGACGGAAAGCAGCGGTTCGAGAAAGATACAATGAACAGTGCCCCCGGCTTCAACACGCGCAGCACCTCGCTAAACACCTCAACCGGCTTTTCGAGGTACTGCACCGAAACGCAGTTCGTCACGGCGTCAAACTGATTGGCCTCGAACGGCAAGCTTTGATTCTCATTGAGGTTTTGCACCACGAACTCGTCTAACGTGGGGTTGGCTTCCATCTCCTGCGCGTTCATCCCATGACCGAACACCCGCTGTGGGTTTAGGCCATCAGGGTAATGCGAGTACAGGCTGCTCATCATATCCAGCAGCACGCCACCCGTCGGCAACAATTCTGCGTAAACCTCGTCACGCAAAAAGGCAATCGCTGTATCGTCAATGTGGGCGACCATACGCGGAAAAGCATAGAAGTTGGTGTCTGTCGTCGGGTCTTGCTTGGTGAAGCCGTTTTGCGGGAAGTGATCGTAAGTTTTTTGCATAGGTCATTCCTTACACTAAGTCATCATCATACCCACATCATAGCAGGCAGATGCCGCCTTGGTGAAATCGTTAGCAGCCTTCTCATCATGCACTACCCGCTGTCACAGTTGATGGGGCGGTCTGGCAGGCGGTTCGCCCCTAAGTCCATGCCAAAATAGGGGGACGGATCAAGCGTGTTGGCCAGCACTGCTTCATTTAAAAAGTCACCGCCAGCGTCGCTCGTCACAATGCTCATATGCAGGTGCAGCCCCACAGACCGATTGCCACCGTAGTCACCCTGATAGCCGATAACCTGCCCCTGTTCCACAAACACGTCACGCGTTCCACGCGGGAAGTCCGGTTCAATGAACGACACAGACCCATCCCGGCTGGCCATGTGCGTGTAATACGTCCAGATGATGCGTCCGGGTTGCAGCGGGTCCTCATGGCGGATGATGACCGTTGAAAGCCACGTGGGGCGGCGCGTCAGGTAGCCATCGTAGGCCGCAACAATCGGGATTTGCCCCGGTGCGCCGTCCCCGAAGATGTCCACCCCCGTATGACGCCCTAATACCGTGTAAGGCGCAGCGGAATCTGCATACAGCAGGCCGATAAAGCCGCTTGTTGGCAGCAAAAATGGCGCACCGGGGCACGGTTCCGTCCGCACAGTCATCAGGCCGGGGCGATTGTCGGCATCGGCAAACCAGCGATAGATGTAGGTGGTGCTGTTGCTACGGCTCCAACTATAAAGTTGCAGCGCGACCCACCCCCCAATCACAAGCACTACAAGTGCAAGCGCCCCCAACACGAGTCGGCGGCGCGGTTGTCGTTTTATAAATTGCATGTAGGGCAGCTAAGACAACGTCAATGTCACAGCGACGCTCGTGCTGCACTGTTGGTCACCGGAGCCGACCACCCGCGTTCGGAAGCCGAGCAACCGACCGGGCTGTTGTGGCTGCACACGAATATACTCCGTCGGGCTATCCGGGAAGTAGAGGGCACCCACATAGTGCCCATCCCCTTGCAGCAAAAAGCCAATCCCGGCGAATAAAAAGGCCGACCCGTCATCTTTGAGGAAAAGCGCGCTCGTAATCGGCTGGAGCTTGCCCCACCGCTGAGCATAGTCAAAGCTCTCGCTGTTGCCCTGCAAACAGGACGAAGCCCCGGCATCGCCGTGAAATAACGTGTACGTCGCGCCATCTATCGGAACGGCAGTCCCTTCACTGGGTACGACGCCCCCAACGAGGCTGTTCAGCACATCACGGCGGTTGTTGGCCGCATCATCAAAAGACCCCAGCAAATTCAACGGCGGCGCTTCGCTATCAGCCACTAAATCACAGTCACCGCGCTTTTCCACGTCTTCGGCATCAACCCACACCTCGGCAGTGTCTTTGAAGGGTGCAGTAGCTTGCTTATCCAGTTGATACCACACACTGCCGTCGCTGGCCTCATTGCGGCCCAACACCTTGAACTCACCCGTGGGCAAAAACGTGATGGCAGCCCGGTTGAATCCCGGCCCAACGCGCAAACGCACATCCACGCCTTCTGGCCCGCTGACCCAACACGGCTCACCGAGTGCAACCAACGACGGGTCACGCTCCGGGATGAACGCCTCACCGATTTCGACACTATTAAGTATAGTTAACACCGTGTTGAACTGCTCATCGGTGAACGGCTCGCCGGTCAGCACATCTGCCACAGCGTAAACGTAAGTACCATCCTGAAGCTGCATCACCGTGACGAACTGGGCGTCTGTGCGGTAGATAACCGCCTGATTATCGTTAAAGTTATACGGCAAAATGTCCTGGGTAGGGACTTCTGTATTCAGGAAGTCGTCATCCAGGTCAAGCAGAATTTCCGCAGTCGTTACGGTGTCATCAATCGTCATCATGCGCCCTAGCACACCCTCTTCGGTGTACAGGCTGAGCATGACTTCATCACCGAGCAGTTCTGTTTTACCTATCGCCTTGCGGTAGGTCACTGACCAGTTTTCTGGGATGGTTGCCACGTACTTCTCTGGAAACAGCGCCACCAACAGCATCACATCCTGGGCCAACGTGATTGACGCCAATAGGACACTCATTGCTGCCGCAGCGAATAACGGTTTCAATCTCATCAATACCACCTTTAACCACATACGCTTGCGCGTATTTTAGCGGATAACGCGCACAGCACAATTTACGATTCCCCTTCGCCTTCGGGTGCCACGGGCTGCACCACATCTGCCGGGTTGAGCGGAGGCGCTGGGGTATTGGTCAAAAACTCACAGTCCTCGCTGATGTTGACCTCACGTTCAGCCACCCAAACCTCAATCGCTTCTTTGGTGGGGGTCGCTTCACGCGGGTCAAGCTGAAACCAGATTTCCCCGCCGCTATCCGTCGTCTGTGATAGCGCCTGGTAGTCGCCCTCACCTAAGAATGCGATAGCGCCCCGGTCTTCACCCGGCCCCACCCGCAATGTTATAGAGCCGCCCGCGCTTGCCGTGATGATACAGTTGACGTCCTCGCGCACCAACGGCTGCGGCTGCTCCCCTGGCAAGCGGATGCTTTGCACCGCAGCCTGGGCGTCGTCTAGCTGTTGCGCGGTGAACGCGTCTGCCTCGGCGAACACATCTGCATAGACAAAGTTACCATCGCTCAGTTGCATCCCAATCGAGATGTTGTTGTCCTGGTAAAGCAGCGCAGCACCGGGCTGCACCCCTAGCGGCAACGCTCGGATGCTATCGCGTGCAATCGAAATCTCAAATAGGTCGGTATAGGTTGTGAACAGGAAGTCCTGCGGGGTTGCGTCTGCCGTTAGGCTGATCTGCTGAGCAAAATTGAGCGCGACGACGATGTCTAGCCCATTGCCAGAAAGGACAGTCGCTTCACCCAACGGCCCCTCGGTGTACTCAAAGCGCCAGCCTGCGGGTATGTCTACGATGTAGTCACCGGGCACAAGGTCAACTGTCTGGATCAGGCCGAGATCATCTTGAGCGACGGCAACCGCCCCCCACATGAAGCAAATCGCTAATGCTATCCATTGTCTGGGCATACGCCGGGCCTCCTGTTGTTGAGCAATGATTAGCGCTTATTATGACCCTAGTTCGGCGTCTGTGGCAAGCAAATCAAGCAGCAACCCGCTTGCCCAATATTCTAGAATCGCTGTCACGGGGCAGCTTGCTTTTGTGATAATAACCAACAGCGCCATACGCCACTCCGTTACCGTTGACTGAAACAACCGTTCTGCACTCAGCCACTTGACTTATTCAAACAAACGTTCTACGCTTATGCTATCGGACATACATATCAGGAGACATGGTCATGAGCGAAGTCCGCGTACTTGTTGGAACGGTAAAGGGTGCCTTCATACTAAAGTCAGATGAACACCGCAAAGACTGGACGGTTGAAGGGCCGCACTTCCCTGGCTGGGAGGTCTATCATATGGTGGGCACCCCAAGCGACCCAGATCGGATGTACGCATCGCAATCCGGTGGCTGGTTCGGCCAAATCATCCAACGGTCTGACGATGCTGGAAAAACCTGGGACGCCGTCAGTAACGAGTTTAACTATGAGGGCGAAACTGGCACCCATCAGTGGTACGACGGCACCCAACATCCCTGGGAATTTACCCGCGTGTGGCACCTGGAACCGTCGCCAACTGACCCGGACTCGGTATATGCAGGTGTGGAAGATGCAGCGCTATTTCACACAAATAACGGCGGCAAAAGCTGGAAAGAACTGCCAGGGCTACGAGCCGTGAAAGGCAATTTGTGGCAGCCGGGTGCCGGTGGCATGTGCCTCCACACGATTGTGCTTAGCCCAGACGACCCCAACCGCATTGTGGTTGCTATCTCCGCTGCGGGTGCCTTCCGCACAGATGATGGGGGTAAGACGTGGATGCCGATTAACCAGGGGCTGCAATCAAACTGGGAACTGCCCGACGCCAATGCCGACGTCGGCCACTGTGTCCACAGCGTCGCGATGCACCCGTCTAACCCTGATGTCCTGTTTATGCAAAAACACTGGGACGTGATGCGCTCCGACAATGCAGGCGACCTGTGGCACGAAGTGAGTGGCAACTTACCCAGTGACTTCGGCTTCCCGATTGTGGTTCACGCTCACGAACCTGAGACAATTTACGTCGTACCCATCACGAGCGACTCTCAGCATTTTCCGCCAGATGGCAAGCTGCGCGTGTACCGGAGCCGGTCGGGTGGTAATGAGTGGGAAGCCCTGACGAACGGCCTGCCGCAAGGTGACTGTTACGTCAATGTGCTGCGCAACGCCATGTGCGTAGACACCCTGAACGAGTGCGGGGTCTACTTTGGCACGACTGGCGGGCAAGTGTACGTTTCTGCGGATTCAGGCGACAACTGGATGCCGATTGTACGTGACCTACCACGCGTGCTGTCTGTAGAGGTGCAGGTCATCCCATGATTCGTGTAACACTGCCGTACCACTTAAGAGAGTTGGCAAAGGTTTCTCAAGCGGTTGAGCTTGCGATAGAAGCACCCATCACACAGCAAGCCATCCTTGATGCACTAGAGGCCGAGTATCCGATGCTGCGCGGCACAATCCGTGATATTGTGACTAAGGAACGCCGACCGTTCATTCGTTTTTTTGCCTGCGGAGAAGACCTGTCCCATGAGGCCGCTGATACACCTGTTCCGGCTGAGGTTGTGACGGGCGAACAGCCGTTTCGCATCATCGGGGCGATGGCTGGCGGCTAATCCCTCCGGCCCTTGATGACCCGTCGCGGTTGTTCGCGGCGGGCGGCATTTTTCTCTATTCACTTGTCTCTACCCCCTGCTGGACTGGTTTGCCAACTCGGAAGCGACCGGGCATCCGTTTGATTTTCTGACGCAAGCAGCTTGGTACTTTGAGGCGCTGCTGCCATCGGCATTTCTGGCGCGCTTTCGGGGTGACTCGCTGAGCGAATGTTAGATTTACCTTTCCCTTTTGCCGCGCTCTCTCATATAATCCCCGGCGTTTGTGTGTAAAAGAGTTGTATATATAGGGATAGGCCACCATGCAGCCAGATATTTCCGTCGTTATTCCGCTCTACAACGAGGGCGAAAGCATCCCCGACCTTTACAAAGAACTCACCTCTGTGCTGGAGCGCATGAACCGTCCCTATGAGGTGGTCGTCGTGGATGACGGCAGCAAGGACGACAGCTTTGCTAAACTAAGCGACATCCACAACCGTGATGGCCGCTGGCATGTGATTCAGTTCCGACGCAACTTCGGCCAAACCGCCGGGATGCAAGCTGGGTTCGACGCCGCACGCGGCGACATCGTGATTACCATCGACGCCGACCTGCAAAACGACCCCAACGACATCCCCAAGCTGGTGCAAATGATGGAAGAGGGCGACTACGACGTAGTGAGCGGCTGGCGTAAAGACCGCCAAGAGCCGTTCCTGTCGCGCCGCCTGCCGTCTATGCTGGCCAACCGCCTGATTTCGCGCACAACGGGCGTGTCGCTGCACGACTACGGCTGCTCGCTCAAGGCATACAGCCGCGAAGTCATCAAAAATGTGCAGCTTTATGGCGAACTGCACCGCTTTATCCCCGCGCTGGCCAGCCCGGTTGGCATCCGCGTGGCGGAAGTGCCCGTCAACGACCGCCGCCGCAAATACGGCAAGAGCAAGTACGGCATTGGGCGCACCTTCCGGGTAATCCTTGACCTGATTTCCGTGTTGTTCCTGCTGAACTACTTTCAACGGCCCATTCACATCTTTGGCAGCACCGGCTTGCTGATGAGCGGTGCGGGTATTGCCATCGGCATCTACCTCGCGCTGGTCAAATTCATCACAGGCGCAGATATTGGCGACCGTCCGCTGCTGTTGATGTCCGTGCTGCTGATTATCGTCGGCGTGCAGATGCTCTCAATTGGCCTGGTAGCGGAAATGCTCATGCGCACCTACTACGAATCACAGGGGGCGACGGCCTACTTCGTGCGCAAAGAACTGCCCGCCGATGCGGCCCCGCAGCTTGAAGATCATCTGGAACCGGTTTAGTCCCGGATGAATCGCAAACAAATTGGGCTGCTGTTACGCATTGCCGTTTCGGTCATTGGGATTGGGCTGGTCGTTTTGTCAGTCAACATCGAAGAAGCGGTCAACAGCCTGCTCTCAGTCAATCCGGCGGGGTTTATCCTCGCCGTTGTGATTTTCCAGCTTGGCATCGTGATCCGGGCAGCGCGCTGGTGGGTGCTGCTGCGTCCACACGCCATCCAACTCCCCTTCTGGAAGCTGGTTCGCCTCTATTACGTAGGCATGTTCTTTAACCTGTTCCTGCCGACGGGCTTTGGCGGAGACGTGGTGCGCGCAGCCGAACTAGGCACTGAGGTTGACCCCGCGACCTCTGCGGCAACCGTCGTGCTGGACCGGATGTTAGGCTTGATGGCGCTGTTTGCCATTGCGCTGGGAGCTACCCCGTTTGTTGCAGGCATGGTGCCCACCCAACTGTTGTACGTCACGTCGATTGTATCGCTGGCAGGCTTAGTCGCCGGGTTGATGGTGCTGCACGGTCAGGCATTTGCTTTTGTGCTGCGCTTAGGAAGCCGCACATTCAGTGGACTACCGTTTGTGGACAAGGTGCTGAGCGCACTCACGAAGTTCAATGACGCCATTTCACTCGTCGGCAAGGACTACAAAGCGATTGCGCAGGCCTTTGCAATATCCGCTGTGTTCAACGTGTCGCTCATTCTTATTCACATCATTTTGGCCAACGCGCTGGGCCTAGATGTGACCTGGGTCGCGTTTATCGTGGTGGTACCGCTTACGTCCATCTTGCTGCTGGTGCCGTCCATCGCCGGGATTGGCGTGCGAGAAAGTGGCCTGGTCTACATGCTCGACCTGTTCACGGATGACCTCGAAAAGGGTGCCGCACTCGGCATTGCGGTGCTGCTGCAAAATGTCATTGGCGGGTTACTCGGTTGGGTGTGGTATATCATCTATTCGCTGCAAAAGCGCACCGCAGCCGACGCGGCACCCGTCCCACAGCAAGAAGTGCAATAGGGCGCTATAATAAGCGTACATCGACTCAACGCATTGTAAAATGAGGAACCTCATGCGCCCTATTACCACATTTTTGCTTCTACTCGCCATTGTGACCGCTATCGCAGCGGTGCCAGTCAGCGCCCAACAGCAGGGCTTCTTTTATACCGTGCGCGGCGGTGATACGCTCAGCGGCATTGCTGCGGCCAATGGCATCACCACACAGCAGCTTGCCCAGGCCAACAACATCAGCAACAGCAACCGCCTTTTTGCTGGACAGGTGTTGTTCATTCCGGTCGCGGTTGCTGCCCCTGCGCCCCAGCCCACCCAAGAATTCGGCACGGGCGGCCCCGTCACTGGTGTGATTGTCGCGCCGAATAACCCGGCAGCCCCCACACCTATCCCAACGCAAGTTGTTGTCGTAACGGCAACGCCTGCCGTCGTGCAAACGACCAACTCAACGTACACCGTGCAAACGGGTGATACCCTGTTTGAAATTGCTGTACTGTATGGCACCACCTCCGAGACGATTGCCCAACTCAACGGCATCACCAACATCAATCAGATTCAAGCCGGGCAAGTGCTGGCACTGCCGCAGGGTGCCACACCGCAGTTTGGTACAGGCGGCGTTGGCGGCGGCCCGAACGCCGTTTTGTACGAAGTGCAGGCGGGGGACTATCTTGAACTACTGTCTGCGCGCTTTGGCGTGAGTGTAGAAGCGATTGAAGAAGCCAACGACCTGGAACCGGGCGAGGTCTTCTTCCCAGGTGATGTATTCGTCATTCCGCAATAGGTACCCATGCGAACAGCCTTCTTGACATATGCCCAGCCTGACCAGCGTATCGCCGTCCGCCTGTGGGACGAACTGCGCTGGCACGGGCTTGACGTGGGCATTGACCTGCAAGACGCCCCACCCTACCTACAACGATCTGCCGTGCTAGAAGACATCGTGTTTCAGTGTGAATGGCTGCTGATATTGGTGGGGCCACACCTTCCAGACGAGGCGCGCCGCCTGTGCGCCCTGGCCATTGAACAAGAAGCGGCTGTCGTCGCGCTGGTACGGCACGGTTCTACGATGCCCGACGCACTGCGTGTAACGCACACCGTCGATTTTACGGACTACGACATCGGACTTACCCACCTGTTGTCACTCATCCCCGATGGGCTATTCTCCAAAGCCATTGACCCTGACCGCGTGCAGGGCAATCTGCATCATGACGA
>CAWUJQ010000131.1:0-11255 GCA_963922445.1 uncultured bacterium | reverse complement strand
CCCTCCCTTTTTGCTATCAACCATAACACCTAATTGTTTCACCCATATGGCGTCTATTGAGGACACTTTTCGTATCGCTCTATGGCGTGGGCCAGTTGAAAATCCCGGTTTCACCCATCGGTCCGCTATTGAGAACATCCAAACAGTCATATCATTAAAATTCTGTTAAATGCCGACATATGCATCAGCTCACCTGCGCTGGTCAACGCCACGTTTACCATACCGGCTACGATAGAGCTAACGCTCACAAATTCAGGAGATCGTGATGCCTATCGTTGAAGACCTGATCATTTCGGACTACGGCTCATTTGTCGGGCTGAAGGGACGCCGCTTGAAGGTTACCGCACCGGACCAGTCACCGCTGGAAGCACCGATTATGCACCTCAGAACCGTGCAGATTGTGACACGCTCAGCTTCCATTAGTGCGACTGCACTTTCGGCCTGCTGTGACGCCGGGATTCCTATCCACTTTATTGACCCGGTCGATGGAAACTATGCGACTTTGCTGTCACCGCATTTGACCACCGTGACCACCAGCCGCCGCGCCCAATTGCAAGCCGTTGAGACACCGCTTGGGGTTACTATTGCTCGCCAGATCGCTATCGGCAAAATCCGCAGCCAGATCACAAACCTGCGCTATCTCGCACGTCGTTTGGATGGCGACCTGGCCGAGCATTTCAAATTGGCACAGCTTGACCTCACAGATTACGCGGCGGCCCTGGAGAATATCGATGGAACACACATTGACGCCATTCGCGAGTCGATTATGGGATTGGAGGGACGCAGCGCACGCGTCTACTGGGAAGCTCTCGGTTTGCTGATTCCATCCGAATACGGTTGGCCGGGGCGAATCGGACGCCATGCGGTAGATCAAGTGAACAGCCTGCTCAATTATGGTTATGGCATTTTGTATGGCGACGTGCAAAATGCGCTCGTCATAGCGGGACTTGAACCCTATGTTGGGCTGCTGCATGCCGACCGGCCTGGTAAACCTAGCCTCGTCCTCGACATGATTGAGGAATTCCGTGCCCCCATCGTTGATCGGACAGTAATCGGCCTGGTTGGTCGCAACTTCACTGTGTACCAAACGGATGACGGTCGCATGACCCGCGACACGCGTCGTGCCTTTGCTGACCACATCCTATCCCGACTTTCGGCACAAGGCACATATCAGCGCAAACGTTACCAGCTACGTTCCATCATTCAAATGCAAGCTCGTTTACTGGCAGCGGCCTTTCGGGGTGACTGTGACTACGGAGCCTACGCGGGAGGATAACCATGCTTTGGATTATTGTGATTTACGACATCAGTGAAGATCGCACGCGCACAAAGGTCTGCGACATCTGCCAAGGATTATGGGCTGGATCGTCAGCAGTACACCCCCAATATGCTCGATTTTGCAATGATACGAGTTGAGGGATGCCCATTGGGATCTTCGCTGCATTTGCCTGATGGGTCCTGCGGGCTTTATCAGCCCCTTTCACTTACGAATAAACGTAATGATAAATGAAATAATGAAGTGCGTAAAAATGTCTTGACTTATAGTCAACTACGCCACATAATCCCTCATGAACAAATGACATTCCAGTATTAAGCAATAGTACTTAGGGCATCAATGTGTGTGCCAGTACTAATTGCCTAACGGTAGTCATTACTTTATCCACTGCTTTCTCACCGCAGAGGGGGAGCGTCATGGGTCGCGGGGAGACGTCACATGATACGTTTTATTCCTAGTATGTTACTATACGTTATCGGGGCCACTTGGCTGACCATGTACCTGACCGCTACGTCAGTAAATGAGTCGCTTGCCATCTCGATTTCCCTGTTCATTTTCGCGCCAATTACATTCCTAACGGTTGCACAACAGCAAAATCCACAGCAGCAGCAAGATCGTAACGCAAACGGGAACAATCCATATCCGTGGTTTATCTTTGGTCTTTTCATAACAATCGGAATAATTTTGTGGTTTTCCCAGTGGCTTAGCGGCAATAGCGTTCAAAATGACTTACCCTTATCAATACTTGATTTTGACGGTGTTGAAATGTTCACTGCAAACTCGTTCTACGCTACGCTGTTTGTTGTGTGTTTTTTACTCGTAACCGCAATTTACGTCACCTTCTCGTTGTCGATGGTACGGTTCGATTTGGCCTTCTGGTCGCTATTCCTGGGCCTCTCTTTCACAGTTGTGGTGTTCTTGTTTGCAGGTGTTGACGATGGTATACAGGTCTTCCAGTTTGCGGACGAACCCGCGTTCTTCCTCATCGGGCGGGACATCACCTGGGAAAACCTGGGGGTTCTGCTCAGTGACTGGGGACGCCCTGGCAATCTGCTCGCGTATCTCATCCCCACGTTGGACTGGTCATGGCTAATCGGGGGAAACTGGAACCCCATGCTCACCCGTCGCCTGTGGAGCGTTGCGCTGTTGGCGATTACGTCCATCATTACGCTGGGGATTGCCCAGCGGCTCCACTTTCGCGTCCCAGTGTTAGCGATGGTCTTGTTCTGGTTTCAGCCGTTTGTATTCAACTACGGCTGGCAGTCCATCTCATTCGTGCCATTTACCCTGTATTTGGCACTAGCCGTGTTCTTCTGGGTGGGCAATACATGGTCAGTCAAAAAGCAAGAGAACACCGAACAAGCAAACAGCAATATCGTGGGCAGCGCAGCCTTAGCCAACAGTGAGCCAAAGGTGGGTTGGGCGCGCCCAGCGGATTGGGTGTGGGCGTCATTATTCTTCGGCCTGCTGCCCGTCACCCGCTATGAGGCTGTGCCAATTCTGATCTGGTGGAGTATTTATCTCTACCGAATACAACTCAGCATGTTTGCCGAACGACTGCTAAGCGAAAGTATCAAGCATGAACCCAATTCAAGCGATGATGCGCAACAAAACACTCAGCCTGAAAGCAACCAAACCCCCGCTGACCCACAGCAGGCCAGCCACGGTTCGGATAACCGAGTTAGCCCCCTATCAGACTGGCTGCTTGTCGGCTTGAAGGCGGTCGCACAAAGTGTGCTGTGGCTGTTTGGCATTCAATTGTTTAAACAAGATAATTCGGAATCCACGCAAGATGATTCAGAACCCAAGATGCCGCCGCCGCCACATTACGCGCTCTTTGTTGCATGGCTGCCAAGCACAATTGCGGTGCTATCTTACTTGGCTGCCAACAATAGTGTACCCCCGATAACATCGTTTGGTGGCAATACATCGCCGGACTTTCCGCTGCGCGGGATACTTTACCTGCTGCCAAGCCTCGATACGGGCGTAGGCCGGATGATTTTACTTTTAGCACTGATTGGAATTTTGATTTACCGCTTCCAAGATAGCGTGTTCAGTACAAAAGATTTCGCCCTAAGCAACTCGTCGCGTGGCGGCAGCACGTCCGTTTCAAATCCCGATAATGCAGCCAATCACGGGTATCGGAATAACATTATTAGGTTTACGGTGTGGGCCTTTGCGATGGTTTCGATACTGGCCATCATCTTTGTGGCAGTGCCGGGTGGCACACCGCAGCCTTTAAGTTCGTGGTTTTACATTGCGATTTTCTTGCCCCTCATCTTGGAGATATTTACCCCACAGCTAAAACCGCAACAACCGCAGGTGCAACAAGAACAACAAGCGCAAACCCAAAACAATCAAACTGACGCTAACAATGATGCTGATACTGGCACAGCCGCCACACAAGTAACGATGGTCGTTGGTGTTAAACGCTGGTGGGTGCCGTTTTTCATCTACTTGCTCACCCACATGATTCTCGCCGCTACAGAGCCATTCGAATACGGGGGCACGACCATTGTTCTGTTCCCAATGGTCGTCGCGGTCGCGCTGTTCGGAGCCATGGTTGGGGCGGTTATATCACGCCAGTTGCGTCTAACCAGCTATTACGTAACGCAAGATGATGTACTCGTGCCATACGAAGAAGCCGCGACGCCCCAAACCAACCGCGAACAAGGTGATACGCGACCAGATAACAGACGATACCTCACCAATTGGGCCAATGCACAGCGCATACTCAACGGCGTGGCAGGCCTGATTTTGCTGACTATTCTAGTGCTATACACCGCATTTCCAAGTTTGTTCAGGAACCGGTTTGAGATTGATGAATGGGCCAATGCTGCTGCCGTTTACTTGCCCGTGACAGCAGGTGAATCGGGCGCAACGGATATTGAATCGGTTATTGCCGCGTTAGACCCACCCCCGGACAGCTACCTGGTTACATTAGACTCAGAGATACGCTACTACTACGACGACAGTCCACGCGGCACCGAAGACCAGATGTGCCCGGCGGATATTTACCGCTACTACATAGACGTGCCTTTCAATCGGGATGCGTTTGCCAATGACACTTACATCGTAATTTCTTCCCCACCGTTTACCTCGCTTGATGGCCTGAACTACTACACGCTGATGGCCGATGACGATTGGGAACGGGTAGACATTGATTTAGAGGGATACGACGAATTCATATTCGACGACGCCAGGAATAGAGGCCCGCAATCTGCATGGCAGGGTACCCGTGATGTTCCTGTAACACCAATCAAGTTGGAAGATGAGGAAGACCGTCTCGAGGAACCGGTATTGCAGCAGAGGGCACCCTACGGACGGGAAATCGACCTGCTTGAGATGGGCGAAGCGCTCATTGCTCTAGAGGCGGACCTGGAAGACGGTCGGCTTAGGGACATCGAAGCCGAGGTGCTGGCCATTGAGGATTTGTTCGGTCGGCTGCCTGCTGAGGACAACGTTGATATCGGCGCAGTGTATAACGCCATTTTGTACTGGGATCGGGCGTTAAGTGACGGGTTGAATAGTGAAGACGATGACATCACCGATGAACTTGAGCTGCGTATTGAAATCATCCGGCACGAACTGATTGAAACGATACATGGGCGCACAGCGGTCGAAAAAGAGAACGTGAATAGTGCCCTGAATGTACTCGACCAAGCGCGCAGGCAAGAACCACTCCGTGATTCGCCAGAGGCTCGCAGAGCGCTTGACCAGATCGAAGCCGAGTTCATGAAGGTAAGGATTGTGCAGGAGGGCAAGTTCGGCAGTGGGGGCGGCTCCGCACAGAGCGGAGGGAATTGGCTATTAAGCACTTCATACCCTCCCTTCGACAAGCGGAATTACCCTGAAGACCTGTCACCCTATGGCATCGACATGGCCGCGTTGTACCCGGCGGTGCTGGCGTGGCACCAGGCGAATGCGGAAATCAAAGCGGCAGCAGATGCAACACAACGTAACCGGCTAGACAACAACCTCAACAACGACACGCCAATTGAACCTGACCTCAACCTGAATACACTCACAACGGACTTGATTACGCTGGAGAGGCAGTTCGGGCGCATCTTCATCCAGGGTAACCGCCGTGATGATGATCGAACGAACGACAACCCCATTGTTGTGTTTCGTAAGCGTGACGACAGCAGCGAGGGGATGGAAACTTTTGCCATTGATTACACCCGGCGGATTTGTGGCTACATCGATCACGAAGCGGACATCGAAATTCAAACCAAACGGCCTGATGTCCCCGTTTATCAAACAGCAACCGAAGAAAGTGACCTGATTGCCACATTGGCCGACAACGGAGCACCGCTGTTGGTGATCTCCAAAACAACGCCGCCAGTGTGGTACCGCGTCATCCTGCCAGATGGCCGCACGGGCTGGGTGCGTGATAATTCAAACAACGTCAATACAGAAAATAACCGTGATGATTTCGGCGTCCCAGTAGACCCCGCACCAGCTAACCTGGGAGCGACCCGCTAATGACGATTACCCGCGCACGCATACGCCGCATCCTGGTAACTATTTTCATTTTACTGATTTTCGTCAGTGTGTTGTTTTCGGTGTTGGGTTTGGTGATACCCAACAACTTCACGGCGGCGCTGGTGGCCTTCATTGCCACGCTGGTCGCAATTATCACGCTGCCGCCCTTCGATGAATACATCGAAGACATCTTTGAACCCCGTGAAACCGGAGCCGATGCAGTTCGGACGCGGCTGAAAAAGTACTGGGTCGAGCAGTTCCTGTACAAAGAGCAGGAAACCATATCGAGGCATGCTGGCCAACATACCGATCAAGTGACACAGTACATCCTCCGCATGAACGATGACAAACCCCAAAGCCTGGAGTTGCAAGACCCAGACCTGGACTTTCCGTTTCAAATCCCCATAAAAATAGACGACCGATACCCCCCGGCAGGCGCACAGCGCCTTTACCCAACCTACAACCAGCAGTTTAGTACGAAAACATACCGCCAGGATAACAAAGTCGAAAGCGTGTATAGGCACGTCCTGTATGCCATGCAATACCCGGCAAACAAAGCAACACGATCCAATCCAAACGAAAGGGGACGCTGGCGCGATTTCATCGTCATCCAGGGGGAGCGGGGGAGTGGCCGCACGACCAAACTGCTTGAATTAGCCGACTACTTCCTGACCAAACGCAGCACAGCGCGGGTGCCCATATACCTGAATTTGTTCTCCTGGCAGTCGAACTCGCAGGCGTTTGATAAATGGCTGGTGGAAGAACTCGTTCGCCAGTACGAATTGCCCGCGTGGGAGGCCAAGAGCCTGCTGCGAACCAATTACCTGATTTTGCTGCTAGACGACTTCGAGGATGTGCTGTCCCACAACCGCCGCCATCTAATGGAAGCTATTGAGGATTTTTTGGAACGCCGTAACGCACCAGTGTTTGGTGGGGAAAAAGATGAAGCCGGAACCGCTGCCTATGAACGAGCCGGTACTTTGCGCGATGCCGTCATTATTGCTACAGAGAAGGTCGACCAACATGCAGACGCTGAAAGCCTAAGCGCACCCAAGGTATTGGATAGCGTTCAGGGCGACTTCAACTATCCGCGTCACTTTGAGCTGATTCGTCAGCATGAACTACGGCGCGATAACCTGGAACTTGTTGAGCGATTCCATCCTGCTTGCATCATTGATATCCAACCCCTCCAT
Source organism: uncultured bacterium (assembly GCA_963922445.1). Lineage (GTDB taxonomy): Bacteria > Chloroflexota > Anaerolineae > Aggregatilineales > Phototrophicaceae > DAOTTY01. The sequence goes on along the minus strand of CAWUJQ010000131.1, from coordinate 4,301 downwards.
ATGAATGACGTTCAAAGCCAGATTAGAAACGCAGAAAGTAGGCTATCCCAGCAAACAAGGCGGCGCATTCTCGATTCTCCATTACTATTTTACCGCAATCGTCAGCAAGAACTGATCGAAGTGCTAAGCCAGCCATTTTATTTGTTTGCTTTGATGTATCCATATCGTTCGATAGAAACAGTCGAAGAAGACAATCAGAGTAATAACTGGGTGTTCCGTAATCTGTTCCGCTCTAACGATACGTCACCCCTTCCTACAAATCAACATCAATGGCAAAAACGCATTCTGGAAGACTATGCCCAGGATATGGTGTGGCGGCTGCCCAACGAACCCGGGCCAATCCCCCGTGACCCGTTTATTGACCCGGAGAAAGAAGGCTATGTTAAGCCAGACGCCATCAACCGTGAGCAAGTCATGGAGTGGTTAGCGCGCACCATGCATCGCCAAAACCGTACTGTCATCCGCCGCCAAGATGCACTCTTCTACCTGGAAGACCGTCTCTATCGGCCTGTTCGACCAATGCCAGGTGCCGATAGAGAGCAAGGGCCAGCCGCATTGCCTCCAAGATACGTGAATGAATTCCGGGGGCTTTCAGGAACGGCCACCGCCCTAACGTTTTTGGGGTTGTTCACGCTGTTTTACTTCACCTTCCCGCAAGACGGAATGCGCCCGTCCGTGGCGGTGGTGTGCGCGCTGCTGTTTGGGCTGTTTGGGCGTAATTTTGGCTACTACAGTTGTATGCCCCCCCACTTTACGCTGAGCTACGACACCTATGTGGGCTGGAATTGGCGCCCTGGCCTAATTGCGGCGGTATTGATGAGCCTTATCGTCGGTTTGATCTTCTTTGACGTGTCTTGTGCGCTGTACCTGGAACGAGATGGCACCTGTTTAACTTATGAAGCAACCATTTACGGTATCTTCACGTTTATGTTGTTTTTGCTGATTGGCGGGCTAGAGATCGGCAGGCGCTACGAGATTGTCACCCGGCCCAATGAGTTGGTGCGTTACTTAATGATCTTACTCTTCATGTCGCTGGCCATTTGGGTCTTGTTCTTCTTTCTGTTCATCATTTGGCCGCGCACCCTTATTGAAACAGCGGCAGACATCCGTACATTGCTCATCGAAGCGCTCATCTACAGCACCTTCACGGGTGTGTTCCTAAGCCTGATTAGTACCATAACGTTGGTTCATAGCATTGTGCGCCACTGGCTGATGCTGTGGTTTTTGGGTGTCAAAATCAACTACCGCGTGCGCTTTACCAACTACCTGGAGCAGTTCGTTAGCATTGGCCTGATGCGCAAAGTTGACGGCGGATACGTGTTCCGGCACCGTCGATTATTGGAATACTTTTCCGATGATGACTTCAATCCGGCTAAGTTGCGGAAGCCGTATCAGTAAGCTGACCTAAACAACAAAGTGATTGAGACCTCATGAGCGAAAATCCCCTACAACGCGACCCCACCACGAACAATACCAAACTGCGTGCTGGGCTAACGGTTTCTGTTGGTTTGTTGATTGTATTTGTGTTGATGCGATATGTGTGGCAATCGCCATCGCCAACGGTTGCAGGCATTGGAGCATTGATTCTCGCGCTGCTCGCATTCGCTGCCTGGGCGCGGGGCGGTTGGACTATGTGGCACGAATGGATACCAAGCGCCAGTATGAGTGTATCCGTTGCCCTTGTTGGCGTCTTGGTCTGGTTAAATGGCACAGGGTGGTGGGACTACGCTTTTTTTCTAGCGATAACACTCTGGTTGTGGCCTGCCGCGCTTACATCCAATGGCAATGCTGTTCAGATACTGCCGGGGGTGTTGTGGCTTGTTGTGAGTGTGGTCTACGCGGCTAATCCAACCTGGCTGGACTGGCTCATGTGGCGGGTGCTGTTTCCGTTGGCCGCGTTTGCCCTGGTATGGGTGGCGTATGAGCGGTACATGGTCTCTGGAAATCGCGTTATCAACAGAAATGGCAACAACAACCGTCTTGTTGGCAGTATGGATGCGGGGCGCTTATGGCAGGGGGGGCGTGTGCTGGGCGTTATCAGCACCCTGGGATTACTAGTTTTGTTAGGTGCGTTGGCTTTCACGGGGCTGCGGTTTTTTGTAACGCCGTCGTTTTTATACGAAGCGCCCACCTGGGCCAAGTGGGTGTCTGCAACCGGGCTGTTCCTTTACCTACCGATTTTGCCCTACCGGATGTATTTGCTGCTGCGTGTGTTAGGGAAAGAAACCGAAGAAACGAAAGAAAAATTTGATTATCGGTTCTCGCACGAAAAAGAGGCTTATCCGGAGAATCTACCGTCCAATAGTCAAGCCGATCCAGATCAGTACAAAGGATTTCACAAAAACGCAAAGAAGCAGTGCGTCCATCGCCGGGATGATGAAGACTGCTGGCGCGAGACGCTTTTGCACCATTACTATTGTTCAACCCAGCCGCCTATAGTCGACGATTCAAACAAAAAAGAATATCCCTATTACGTGGTCATGGTGGCCATGTACGACGAGCCAGTGGCCGTCACCAAACTGGTGAACAATTTGGCCCGCCTCAACTATCCCGATGACAGGCTGGAAATTCTGCTGTTGATCGAGGAGAAAGAAATCCGGCAGTCACTTATGGGTAAAGACCCTAAAACCAACAAAACTGGTTTGGTAGCTGTCTTCATAGAAACACGCAAAAACCTGCTCAAAGAGTTATATTTTGTCGTGCAGACGGTCTTTCGGCTGCTGATTTACCCCATTATCCCACCCAAGTACTTCGTGTGGCTGCATCGCAAACTACGTGAGCAAACTGTTGGCGACCCGCGACGTGGCAAGGTCAAAAGCGACAGCAAACTAGACCTACAAACAGCACAACAGGCCTTCAAAGCGATTGACAACCTGCCCAATGGGTATGAAGCGCGTAAAAAGTGCTTCAAAATCTTGATGACGCCTGAGCGCAAAGGCGAACCACAGACAAAGCCGCGTGCGTTGAATTATGGGCTGTATGATATGGCCCATAAGGTCACAGAAGCTCACTACCAAAAAATAGTGAGAATAGCAACCTTGCCAGACCAATCCACCCGTCAAACTGAAACAAAAACACTTTTGGATGACATCAAACAAGACAAATATAAAGTCAATTGCGGTAATGGTGCCGATTACTGCACCATCTACGATGCGGAAGACCGACCCGACGAAGAGCAGTTACGCAAGTCGGTTGCGGAGTTCAAGCGCCAGGATCTGCTGGGATGCACTGAGGTGAAAGTGTTGCAGGGCAAGCTGCTATACGAGAACTTGAACGACAACTGGCTCATCAGCCTGTTTAAAGCGGAGTATGCGTCATGGTACGAACTGCTGTTGCCTGCGTTGGGCGAACAAAATTGGGTGGTGCCACTGGGGGGCACGTCTAACCACTTCTGTTATGAAACGCTGAAAGAAATCGGCGGGTGGGATTCGTTCAATGTAGCGGAAGATGCTGACCTGGGGGTGTGGTTTGCGCGCCAGGGCTATCAGGTTCGGATGCTAGAAAGCGTCACCTGGGAGCTTGCCGACGGTGAATTGTTCCCGTGGATTAAGCAGCGCTCACGCTGGATTAAAGGCTATATTCAAACGTACTTCGTCCACATGCGAAGTCCGCTGCGGTTGTGGTATCAGCTAGATATGAAAGAAGTAAATCCTACAGAAATCGAACGCATTCAGCCAAATAAACTCAATATGGCAAGAACTATGAAAGAAGTAGAAGGGTTTTGGACGTGGAAGCGGTTTTGGCGTTTTACCAGCTTCCAACTCATTGTTGGGGCCAGTGTGATCCTGCCATTGCTAAATATCATCCTATGGTCGGTCACGATTATGTATCTCTCCTCGCTGACGGCCCTGCTGGTGTTTGGGTTAGATGTGTTTAGCACACCGTTGCGGCTGGTATTTTTGCTCAACTTTTACCAGATCATTCCCTGGGCAACCGGGGCCTTTTTCATGGGTAACATTATCTTCTTTATTGTGTTGATGCTGGGTCACTGGCGGCATCCTAAACCTGGGAACTACAATTGGGTCATAGCATGGTGGTTGTTCTATTGGCTGTTCATGAGTTGGGCAGCGTGGAAGGCGCTTTACGAATATGTGTTTGACCCTGACTATTGGGAGAAGTCCTCACATAATTACCTGTAATAATTGAAAAATATAATGCCAAAGCGGGTCTATGGGTCTCACTTAACTCATAGTCATTAGGGGTACAGGCAGGCTCACTCGTGTCATATAATTCACGATATATGACACGAGTGAACCTGCAAGGAACGCCACCCATGACCCCCAACACCCTCGCCACCTTTG
>CAWUJQ010000130.1:0-11260 GCA_963922445.1 uncultured bacterium | reverse complement strand
TAACAGCGGCGGTGCCCGTCGCTGTTGGGCAGAGAAAGGTTTTAGGAGACTATGGAACAAGTCACAATCTTCAATGGAACCATTGTCGAGTGGATGCGCTGGACAATCCCGACGTTCGCATTCGTTGTCAGCGTCTTCGTGATGCTAGGGGTGATGACCGTCTGGGACGTTCGCAAACCAAGTGTGAAGACCAAAGGCATTTTGCCGTTCGGTTTCACACGCGGCGATAGGCTGTTTCTGAGCCTGATGGCCTTTTTTGGCACGATGTTCCTGTGGATGGCATTTTTGCCTGACCTTAACCTACTTTATGCCTTTCCCGTTGCGGCGGTACAAATTCTTATTCTTGCGCGGTGGGCTTAGCCAACAAAAAGGTGCGATGCAAGGGATGTGCTTTTCCACGAGCGATAACATCCCCCACACCGCAGGCTACCTGCAAGCATAACTGATGACACCGCTGACGGCGATAAAGGAACCTATGAAAGCCAATCAAAGGAGACGGCCTACAAGTAAATTTAACCGAAATCAAATCCGGTTTTTTAATTGTTAAGCAAGGAGTTTCTGTAAATCATGAAGTTTTCGAAGTATCTTGTACTGACCGTGCTGCTGCTGACCTTCGTTACAGCAGTCGCCACCACCAGCGCTCAGGAAGAGGCTATGGCCGCCGCTGAACGCTGGATTGATGAAGAGTTCTCGCCAAGCGCCATTAGCCGTGACGAGCAGCTTGCCGAAATGGCATGGTTCATTGAAGCCTGTGAACCCTTCCGTGGTATGGAAATCCGCTCCACTGCCGAGAACATCCGCACCCACGTCTACGAGTCTGAAGTGCTGACGCAGGCCTTTGAGGAAATTTGCGGTATCTCCGTGACCCACGACATCATCGGTGAAGGTGACGTCGTAGAGCGCATTCAAACGCAGATGAGCACGGGCGAGGTGATCTACCACATCTACATCAATGACGCCGACCTGATCGGAACGCACCTGCGCTTTGGTCAAACCTTGAACCTGACCGAGTACATGGCTGGCGAGGGTGCTGCCATCACGAATCCAGACCTCGACCTGGACGACTGGCTGAATCTTGAATTTGGCCAGGACTACGAAGGTAACCAGCTTCAACTCCCGGCTCAGCAGTTCGCCAACCTGTACTGGTTCCGCTATGACTGGTTCACCGACCCGGACATCATGGCACAGTTTGAGGAAATCTACGGTTACCCGCTGGGCGTTCCGGTAAACTGGGCTGCCTACGAAGACATCGCTAACTTCTTCACCAATGAGGTAAACGGTGACGGCGTGATTGACGGTGTTGATGTATACGGCCACATGGACTACGGCAAGAAGGACGTGTCCCTAGGTTGGCGTTATACCGACGCCTGGATGAGTATTGCTGGCATGGGCGATACGGGTCTGCCGAACGGTCTGCCGGTAGACGAGTGGGGCATCCGCGCTGACGAATGCCACCCGCGTGGGGCAAGCGTTAGCCGTGGTGGTGCCATCAACAGCCCCGCCGCCGTTTACGCCCTGCAAACCCACATCGACTGGATTACGGCTTATGCACCGCCGGAAGCCCTTTCCATCACCTGGAGTGAAGCGGGTCCGGTTCCGGCACGCGGTGACATCGCCCAGCGTATCTTCCAGTACATCACATGGCTCAGCGCGCCTGAGTTCCGTGAGCCGGGCAGCCCGGTTGTCAATGACGACGGCTCGCTCCGCTGGCGCGTAGCGCCCACCCCGCGTGGTCGCTACTGGGACGAAGGCATGAAGATTGGGTATCAGGATGCTGGTAGCTGGACGATCCTGAACAGTGTAGACGCAGAAAGCCGCGATGCCGCTTGGTTGTGGGCACAGTTCGCCAGCTCCAAGACGGTTTCCCTGAAGAAGTTCATCATCGGTGGTACACCGGTTCGCAAGTCCACCGTCTTTAGCGACTACCTGACCGAAAACGCAGCAGCTTACGGCGGTCTGGTTGAGTTCTACCGCTCACCGATTGAGAACCAGTGGACAGACTCTGGTCCGAATGTTCCGGACTACCCCGGCCTTGCTCCGCTGTGGTGGGAAAACATCGGTTCTGCGATTGCAGGTGAGGTCACTGCCCAGGAAGCTTTGGATACGCTAGGCGAGCAGATGGACGATCATATGGCCCGTCTGGAACGTGCCAACCTTCCGGTTTGTGGTCCGATCTTGAATGAGCCGCAAGACCCGCAGTTCTGGCTCGATCAGCCGGGGTCGCCCAAGCCTGAACGCCCCGAAGAAGAACCCGGAACCGTTGCTTATGAAGAACTGTTGCAGGTTTGGACAGGGGAAGAATAGCCACTACGGCTCTGAGTAGCTAATTTTGTAACCAACCAGGTGCTACGATCCAATGAATGTACCTGGTTGGTTGCCTACCGGCGGTTTGTTGACACGAATAATGCAGACTAGCACCGGTCACACTATGGCATTCCGCTGGCTGGTTATGTAGTAGAACTGCCAGCGTGCAACAAAAAAGCGTATGACGTTGTGCCGCTAAACCCCGCCCCAGAATTGCTTGCAGAACCAACCCTACGCCAGGTCATTGATGAAGGCAGCTCTTCTGTGGATTGCACCCGTTAGTTCCCACACGCCCGACAGGCTTTATTCGATTACATCGAGGTGTTTTATAATCGGCAGCGACTCCATTCGAGCTTGCACTTTCAGTGCCCAGTCGAGTTCGCTGCATAGATCACACGATCTCCATAAAATTGGGGGTAGACCACCTCTCTACGTGGCCGCTGGTCGCACAGTACATGGCCCAGCACCCGGACATGATGCAAAACGTCATCATCGGGCTGGTGATGATCCTGTTCGTGTCCGGTGGGGCGCTGGCGGGTCTGGTCGTGTTCTAAATGGCGGCGCGGCTCAAGTCGTCGGTGCTGCCAAGCCACCCGCTAACCAAGGTCGTTTTGCCGAAGCCCGCCGGAGCAGCCGATACCAGCGTGAGTTTTTTGTCGTTTGTTCCGATTGCCAATTGTTGCAGCAGACGTGGATGCACGACCACACGGGAAGACGGTTTGGGGATGTAAAGTTTGGTGGCGAGTATTGCTGTTGTCATGATTTGATTTTACCGTTCAGGGGATGACATGCCAAAAAACATCAGGTCTACGAATTGATGGTGGTATATTGAAAGCGCCCCTTGAGGTTGACGTAGCGTGAACCTTTACTCTTGTGGGAAAACGACATATAGGAGGTAAGAAATCATGTTTACTGTGGGAGACTTTGCCCGGCTGGCGCAGGTATCCAAGCGGCTGCTGCGCTACTACGACGAAATCGACCTGTTTAAGCCGTGCTACACGGACAGCGGCAGCGGCTACCGCTTTTATAGTGTGGAGCAAATGGCGGAGCTAAACCGCATCTTGGCGCTGAAAGACCTGGGGTTGTCGCTGGATCAGATACGCGGGGTGCTTTCTGACAATGTGACGACCGAACAGCTAGAGGGCATGCTGCTGCTCAAAAAGGCAGAAATCGAACAGCAACTGCTGGCAGAGCTACGGCGCGTCCGTAAGATCGAGAACCGCATCCACGCCATCCGCGCCGACGAAGCCAACACGCCGCTTGATGTGGTCTTGAAAGAGGTGCCTACGCAAACCGCCGTCAGCGTGCGTTGCACCGTTGATGACTTTGAGGCTGCCGTTAATGTAATCGACGAGATTAAGGTGTCGATACCATCACGCGTGCGTGATGGGCGCTTCTACTGTATCTGCCATGGAGATCATCACACCGAAACCGACCTCGATATGGAGTTCGGCGTGATCACCGCAAAGCTGCCAAAAAGCAAAATGCTGCTGCTGCCGGGCGGTAATACGTTAACATCACGTCGGCTTGAGGGAGCGAATATCATGGCGACGACGATTGTCACGGGGGGACTGTCAACCATTCACCGGGGGTATGCGGCAATCATGCGTTGGTTGGGCGAACACAGCTACCGCCTAAACGGTATGCCGCGTGAGATTGTGCTACAACCTGCCACAACGCCGCACGGGGACGACCTCATCACTGAAATTCAGTTTCCGGTAGAGGCCATCCCCAACCTGAATGCGATCCGTTACTAGAGCAGTCGCAGCACGGTCATCAGCATTACCGTGACCCCGACGGCAATCACCGTGCGGAAGGTGTTCCAACGGTTCCAGCGCGGCTCAAACTGCTGTCGGGCGATACTAAGGGCGGCGGTGTCCATTGTACTCACATCCAGCGTTTGCAATTCGTTGTTCAGCGGAACGTTGACACGAATCGTTGGCAGTTGAACGCCCAACAGGTAAACGACAGTCGCTGCGATCAGCAGCCACTGCGGGACGCCGTCCAACTGGCGGAACCCGAGGACTGCCGCCGCTAGTAGCGCCACCACAGACCCAGCCCACACAATGATAAACAACGGCTGGTTGCCCTGGATAATGCCGTCCATCACCTGGAAGGCGCGGATGAACTCGCGGTCGTTTAGGCGCTTGATACCTGGCATGGTAATCAGCGCGAAAGTGAACACCAGTCCGGTCACCAGCGCCACACACAGCACGGCAACAATTAGTAGGTTTGTGAACAAGCGTGTTTCGATCATCGGTCTATTTCTCCACCGGTGCTGGCTGCCACACACCGTCTGCGGCAGCATCAGCGGCATACGTCGTAAACGAGCGCGGCGCACGCCCTAGCGCACGCGGGACACCGTCTGTTATGTGAGCGTTGCGCCCGTCCATCACCGTCGTGAACAGGTAGTTTACCAGCCAGATGACACCATCGGGTAATCCCGCTGCTTTCATGCCGTCCATGTATGCTTCCAGTGGCACCTGCACGAAGTGCACCTCGCGTCCGGCAACCTCTCCGATGATCTGCACCGCCTCGGCGAACGTCAGCAGGTCGGGGCCAGTGAGTTCATACAACTGCCCGGTGTGACCGTCTTCTGTGAGCGCAGCCGTCGCTACGTCTGCGATGTCATCCACATCCACGAACGGCTCGCGCACATCGCCCACAGGCAGCGCCACCTCACCAGCCTGCACGCCGTTCAAGAAAATCCCCTCGCTGAAGTTCTGCGCGAAGAAGCTGCACCGCACGATTGTCCAATCCACACCAGAAGCCTGCACAACCTGCTCACAACGCTCAGCCTCCTCTTCGCCGCGCCCAGAGAGCAGCACGAGGCGCTCCACACCGGACTCAACCGCTAGATCGACCATCTTTTGAACCTGCTCCACTGCACCGGGAATCGCCAGGTCTGGCTGGTAGGCAATGTAGATTGCACGAACACCCTGCACGGCGGCTTGCCAAGTGGTGTCATTATCCCAGTCGAATGGAATCTCAGCGGAGCGCGATCCCAGCCGTACTGGAATGTTGCGCGCTGCCAACCGCTGCACGATACGTCGTCCGGTTTTGCCGGTCGCACCCAATACTAAAATCTTGTCATTGTCGTTCATCGTTCATGCCTTTCGCTTTTTAGTTTCGTGTTGTTCGCCGATTTTGGCGAACTTTCACTACCATAAGCGTGTACGTAACGTGAACCTCAAGTAGCAATTTTGAGTGCAAGCAGATTCGCCAGGAATACCTGAAATCGAATTAATCCTAGCAGCTATACACTGCGATTTCTCTAGTGTCACCACAGTTTGTCTCAATCTTTGGAGTGATCTTTGCTATATGAAACGCATCTGCACAGCTGCGGTCACGGATTCGAGAACGTCCGATTCACAAGGTCTATAGGTGTTGAAGTTGGTCGTCCAATTTCAACCCAACCGCACGAGGCATCAATTCCGACGCGGATTCGTAACGGGTTGGTTCATTTTGTACTTGGTTTTGAGTAAGAAAAATGGGGGAATCAGGGTTTCGGGAAACAGGAATACCAAAAGACCGAGAGCGAATCACTGCCCTGGCGGGGGGATCAGGCTGGAGTTGTGCCCGTGGATGGGCTATCGGTGGCGATTACGCCAGTCGTCGTAAGTCGCTCCCCCCTCCATTTTATCGGGGAACACCAGTAGCCCATGTGGTCGTATACATCAACACCGTCAATCACGCCGTCACCGTTTACTTCGTTGGTGAAGAAGTTGGCGATGTCTTCGTAGGCAGCACAGTTTACTCGCACGCGCAGCGCCTGACCTGCGCCAATAGGCACATTTCAGCGCGCTTTCTGGCCGATCACAATAGCAATGTCATCAGGCCGCAGTGTCAAATCGAACGCAGGTGGTGAGATAAACGCCCCATCGCGCTTGACGCTGACGATGATAACGCCGTGTAGGCGGTGGACATCCGCGACGGTTTTGTTGACCCAGTTGTGTTCAGCATGCAAATCCTGCTGATGGAAAATGCCGTTGCCGCTGGTTTCCCCTGTCAGGTCTGAATACCACCAGTTGCCGATTTCCGGGTGCCTGATGTGTGCGGCCATCTGCGAACCGCTGACGACGCCATGCAAGCGCACGAAATCGGCACCGGCAAGGTACATCTTACGCAGGTTGCGCGATTCCGCCACGTTTGCCATCACACGGAGGGTCGTGTTGCCGGTGCGATTTGCCAAACTGCGCGCACCAATCACGACGGATAGGTTGTCACGGTCATCTTCCAGCACGGTGACAATCGCTTGCGCCCGGTCAATCCCAGCCTGTACGAGCGTGGTGTCGTCTGTTGGGTCTGCCTGGAGGTATGTTGTGTTGACGCGTTCGCTCAGTGCGGACAGGGGCAAGGACTCATACTCGGTGAGATCGACCTCATGAAAATCAACAACGGTTTGCACTTTTTGCCGAAAATACTCTGGATGAGAGAATAGCAGGGCGTGTTTGAGTCGGGCTTCGTCCGTGTCGATAAGGACGAAATCGACACCATGCACATTAAAATCTGTCGCAATGCGCGTGCCGATGAGGTTCGCACCGCAAACGATGTAGTGATTGTTAAGGCTGTCAACGCGTTGCATCAATCGTCTCCTGGTTAGGCGGGCGAGGGTGCGCTGGCGGGTTTCCACGGTGAAGATGGCAAGGGAGGATATGGCGTAACCGCCCAGGCCAATTGCAACGAGCGAAAATCCAATCGCAAAAACACGGCCCCCAACGGTGTCTGGCGTGAGGTCACCATACCCAATCGTTGTGATGGTAATGACCGTTGCATAGACTGCTTCCAGGAACGACCAGCCTTCCAGCCGCATGTAGCTGCCTGTGCCAACAGCGATGAGCAGCAGCAGCGATCCCAGGACGGTAAACGCCTGGGACAAGCGGGTGAGGTCGAGCCAGTTTTTCAGTTGGAGGTAAAGTTGCAGCAGGATACTCACTGCGGGCACCATCCTGATGTTGGGTTGAGCGCCTAGTCTACCCGTACAACACACGTCTCGCCAAAACCTGTTGCAACGCTATACCTCTCGGTAGATGGTCGCGTTAAAGCGGCCCATCAGCCAGCGAATCAGCGCCATTTGTAGGGCAATCCCCAGTGCGAGTGACGCAGGCCACCACCCAACCCCATCAATGGCCAGCCAGTACGCTTTGGTCACCCAGTACGGCGGGAACAGCCCAAAGAGGTACTGTAACGGCGGATCAACGAACCATGCACCGATGATGATAAAGCCAGCTATGCCCGTAATTTTCATTAGCGCAAAGCCTTGCACGCGATTTTGCGCATAGGTCGCGAAAAACAGCGCGGTAATCGACCCCGTGAACGCTGAACCGACAGCGATCGCGGCCATCTTCCATATGGCCAGCGGCGCAAGATTGCCAAGGATGAGTAACTGGGCAAACACAATGCCGAAGCCGTAAATCGTGGGGGAGATGATGTGATAGAGCAGATACGTGCGGACGGGTACGGGCGTTACGAGCATGGCATTGACGGTGCCGCTCTCGCGTTCTTCTAAGAGTAGAAAGCCTGCAATCATGCCGCCCAATAGTGCGCCATTGAAGACCGCCGAAAATGCGACGATGAGTGGATAGTAGTTGGCTAGCGCGATGTCTACACCCTCGCGTGCGGCTAGATTGTCGTTGAGCCACGGAACTAAGTAGCGCAATACGACCATCACGGCCAGCAGATAACCGACCATCGTGATTAAGAAGGTATCCCGGCTGATGATTTTGACGTCGTTGCGTCCCAATTTACCGAATGTGCGTGTGAGTGACATATTTGCCTCCTGAATTCATATGGTGGGGGTAACGGATTGGTTGCCCGGTCTTCGGTTAGATGTTGGCTTAGCTAACGCGCATAACGATGTGCTTGCGGAAAGCCCGCAGTGACCACGCGTATAGAATGCCAACCGTTAGCACGGTATAGCCGATGGCATAGAACCACTCCCATGCGGCCAACGGCTCCCATGCAGCGGACATGATGAGCGTTTGGGCGGTGGTTGGAATGACGTACCAGGCGTAGCTCTCGACTAGCCCCAGGAAGTGCAGCGCAGGGGCCTGCATGATTGAGGCGAAAAACAATACAGGGACGAGGAAATCTGTGATGTTTTTGTAGCGCACAACCAGCACAATGCCCACAAGCGTATAAACAACGCCGATGGCGATAATGCCCAAAAGCAGAATCGGCAAGTTAAAGCCTGCCAGCGTCGCGAACCCCATCAGGGCAGCCGCGCCAGCAACGATGACCACGCCCTCCAGCATGGCCAGCCCGGTTAGCGTGACGATTTTCGATGTCAGGTACTCTGGTATCGTCAGTGGCGAGACGATTAACGCGCTGAGGGTGCCTTCGTCCTTCTCGAACAAAATCATCCCGGCGACATAGAGCAGCGTCGAACCGCCAATCGTTAGCAGCATCATGACGGGGGCTGCTCGGCCAAGGTCTTCGGCTGTGGCAACCTGTGAAATCAAGACGGCAATGAGGGCTGCAACCCCCAGGCCAATCGCGTACAGCCGATTGCGTACCTGCACGGTGAAGTCCGTTTGCATAGTGGAAAGGATGCGCCGGGCCATTAGGTGAGCCTTTCGCCAGTGACTTCAATGAAGATGTTTTCGAGCGTGGTTTCTTGTGTGTGGATCGTTTCCACGCGCTTGGCTTCACGCAGGGTACGGATGAAGTCCTCGTTGGTGCCCAGCCCGTCCAGCGGGAACTCGGCGTGCGCGGTACTTGTGCCTCCATTGACATATTCCACACTGACGCTGCGTTTGCCGTGCTGCCGCTTGAGCGTTTCGGGGGCGTCCACGAGGGCGAGGTTGCCATTCACGATGAAGCCTACCCGGTCGCACAGTTCATCGGCGACGGTCATGTTGTGGGTGGTCACGAATACGGTTGTGCCCTCTTCGCGCAGGCGCAAGATCAAATTCTTGATGTTGCGTGCGTTGACCGGGTCAAGGCCGCTTGTTGGCTCGTCCATGAATAGCACTTTGGGCTTGTGGAGCAGGCTACGGGCGACGTTCATACGGTTTTTCATGCCCTTGCTGAAGTCACTCACGCGCTTGTCAGCGGCATCACGCAGGCCAACCCACTCCAATACCTCGTGCGGGTGACGGGTTTCACCGCTGTACAGCGACGCGAAGTAGGCCAAGTTCTCGGTGGCCGTGAGCTTGAGATAGTGGTTGGGCAGCTCGAACGACACGCCGACGTATTCGTAGTAGTTGCTGCCCCACGCGCTTACGTCTTTGCCCATCACCTGTGCGGTGCCGGTGTAGTCGCGCAGTAGGCCGATGAGCAGCTTTTGCGTGGTGGATTTGCCCGCGCCCGATGGCCCCAGGAAGCCGAAAATCTCGCGTTCTGCGATGGTGAACGAAATGCCGTGTAAGGTTTCAGTATTCGCACCCGGATACGTGTAGTGTAGGTCTTTTACGTCGATCATATGCTGCCTCCGTGTTGACTCGATGACCGATACTTGTGATATAGTCAAATCGTATCAAGCCTGGGGGGGCTGTCAATCACATTCGGTGTAAAAAGTGTGTCTATCCCCCAAACGGCGGATTACACAGTGAGAGACGGATTGAAATTGACAACCGGGCCGGATCACTCTAAAATTTGACTGTATAAACGGATTTGGTCATATAATCAAGAGAGTCATATGCTCAGCACACCGCGCGACGCAATCGACATAGGCATTACCCACCGAGAACACGAAGTTCTGCGCCTAATCGCAACCGGAGCAACAAATCGTCAGATCGCGCAGTCGTTGACGATTAGCAAAGAAACCGTCAAGACGCATGTGTCCAATATTCTACGCAAGCTGGGTGCCGCCTCGCGTGCGGAGGCCGTCGGGCTAGGGTATGGGCTGGGCCTGCTTAACCTGGAAGATCGCTGCTCATGATGGACTTTGACGAGCGCGAGGGGCGTATTTTGGATGCGGCGTTGGCGCTGACCACGCGCTATGGCTTCGATAAAACCCCGGTCAGCGAAATCGCTGAGGAGGCTGGCATCAGCAAGGGGGCAATTTACCTGCACTTTGACAGCAAAACTGCCCTGTTTGAGGCACTGCTCAAGCGCGAAATCAACAACTACGCCGAGGACTGGATTCAGCGGGTGCAGGCTGACCCAAACGGGGGCAGCATGGGCAGTGTGTACAAACACATCCTGGCGGCGGTGAACGCCAACCCGTTTATGCAGGCCGTGTTCAAGCAGGACCGGCGTGTGTTAGGCAAGTTCCTGAAGGACGCGCATCAACTTTTTGACTTGCGGCAGGCCATCGGATTGCGGGCGGCATTTGTGGAGAAAATGCAGGCAGCGGGTGCCATCCGCACAGACGTTGACCCGTACACAACCGCCTACCTGATGAGCATGTTTGTGTACGGCATCACTGCAATGGACGACGTGGTGCCGGATGACGCTGTGCCGCCGTTCGATGACCTGTTGATGGCGATGGGCGACATGATGGACAGTTATCTATCGGCATGTGGGCAGACGGACACGGAGGGCGGCAAGCAGGTGATTGCCGATGTGATGGACGTGTACAAGCAGTCGCAAGCTGACGAGCAACCCTAGCTGACGGATGGCGACACCCCAAGCAAAAGTACATTCCCCGTTGGAGGTGGAACGGGTCTATCGGCGTAATTTCGGCTACTTTTTGGCGGATAACATCCTATTTAACCTCGCATTGGGTTTCACCAGCGCAACTACGATTATCCCCGACTTTGTACGACAACTGACCGACTCAGAGATTCTCATTGGCGCGTCCGGTAGTATTTCTATTGTCGGCCTGACGCTGCCTCAGTTGTTTGTGGCGCGCTACATCGTGCGATATACGCGCAAGAAGTGGTGGTTTGTCGGGCCGAATATCCCGGTGCGGCTTATGTTTTTGGGCTTTGCTATCTTCCTGCTGCTGAGGGGCGGTCAACAGCCGGAGTTGACGCTCGGTCTCTTCTTCGTGTGTTATATTGCCGCGTCC
>CAWUJQ010000129.1:0-11263 GCA_963922445.1 uncultured bacterium | reverse complement strand
GCCAACATCAAATCTACGTTAAGGTGCTTGTCATGTGGCGCGATTGCGAGTACACTAACGCACGACTTAAGATGAGTCAGTAAACGGAAAAATGTCGGAAGACGTTCCCCCCCCTAAACGCGGTTTAACCACCGCCAACCCAATAGCCCAATCCCTGCCGAACGTTGCGGCCCTGTTGCTGCATGAGCGTTCGGTTTTTGCATTTATGGGTGGGGAGCAAATCTCCAGATATACAGGAAAGGTACCTTGGACGATCCCAGTTTGTTGAGCCTGATGATTCTCATCGCGCTCCTGCCAATCTACATGTTAGTCACCCTTGCCACGTCGGCCAGCCTCAGCCGCCCCACGGGCGGCGACGATGACGACGTGAGTAAGCGGCGTTTGACCCTCACACAGCAGCTTCTATCCACGTTGATTTTGTTCGTAATGGCCCTGGCCGCCCAACAAGGGTTGGTGCAGCCCCTGGCGACCGCTTTGGGGAGTGCGGCTTTGGCCTATGTCGTGGTGATACTGCCGTTGGCCGCAGCCGTCATGATTTTTGGGGAATATGTGCCACGCGCTGTGGGCGTCAAGTATGACCAGCAAATTGGTTTTGCTGGCCACCTGCTGATGGCCCCGTTGCAGTGGGCGCTGATTCCGCTTACCTTATCGGTTCAGTGGTTGAGCGACCGTCTCGTCAGGTTGATGGGCATTACGGAAGTCGCCACCTCCATCACGGAAGAAGAACTGCTCACGCTTATTGACAGTGGCGACCACCTGGAAGAAGAAGAGCGCAAGATGCTCCATTCTGTGTTGGAACTCGACAAAACCACGGTCACTGAGATGATGGTGCCCCGTATTGATGTGATCGCTGTGGAAAAGGGCACGTCGATAGCTGATGCGCGCAAGGTCTTTTTGGAAAGTGGCCACTCCCGGCTGCCTGTTTACGATGACAACATTGACCACATTGTGGGGCTGGTGTACGTCAAGGACTTGCTAGAGGTGTGGCACAACGGTCACACCGTAGTCGGGTCAGTTGAGGAGATCATGCGGCAGGCGCACTTTGTGCCAGAAGACATGACGGCTGACCAACTACTGCAAGAGTTCCAACGGCAGAAGATTCACATGGCCATCGTTATTGAAGAATACGGCGGCACGGGCGGTCTCGTCACGCTGGAAAACCTGCTCGAAGAAATTGTTGGCGACATCCAAGACGAATACGACGAAAACGAGTCCGAGGAAATCCTCAAACTCACGGACACCGAATATCGCGTGGATGCTGGGATGGCGCTGGACGACCTCAACGACACACTTGATGTCGAACTCACTGACGAAGACGTGGACACGCTGGGCGGGTTTATCTTCAACAAGCTGGAGCGTGTGCCCGAAGAAGGTGAGGTCATCCTTACGGAAGAGGTGGAACTGCGCGTGCTCAGCGTGGAGGGTCGCCGCATCCGTGAGGTGCATGTGACCAAGCTGATAACAGAAGCAGATGAAGACGAGGCAAGCGTTAGCGACGAAACGGCAGACACAGAAACGCAGAGCTTGGCCTCTTGACTGCGCGGCGCACGCCTGCGCCGCGCTTAACCCCTGTGGGCGGGCCAATAGACGGTTCGCCCCAACTATTTCCTAACTTTATCCCCCGAATGCTCTGTACACACAAAAATTTGTGGTATAGTTTGGCCCGTTTGCCAATTAATTAGTGTACGAGAAGCTCAATCATATGACAGACACATTCCTCATTTCCCCCTATGGCGGCGAACTGGTCGACCTGGTGGTGCCCGCAACCGAAAGCGAAGCCGTCCACCAGCGCGCCAACACCCTACCGACCATCATGCTTTCTGAACGGGCCATCTGCGACCTGGAACTGCTGGCCAACGGCGGCTTTTCTCCGTTAGATCGGTTCATGGGCCAGGCAGACTACCAAAGCGTGCTGGATAACATGCGGTTGGCCAATGGCACCCTGTTTCCTATGCCGATTCCGCTGCCCTTAGACGAAGAAACCCGCAGCACGCTAGAAATCGGCATGGAAGTCGCCCTCATTGACCGCCGCCGTGACATCCTGGCTGTGATGACCGTCGAAGAGATTTACGAGTGGGACCTGGAAGAAACTGCAACCAAGGTCTTCGGCAGCACAGACGCACGCCACCCCATCGTGGCAGAAATGCACCGCTGGGGCAAATACAACGTCAGCGGCCCGCTGCAAGTGCTAGACCTGCCCGCTCACCACGACTTTAAGCCGCTGCGCCGCACCCCTGCCGAAACCCGCGCGGAGTTGGAAAAGCTCGGTCACAAGAACGTTGTCGCCTTCCAAACACGCAACCCGCTGCACCGCGTCCATGAGGAGTTGACCAAGCGCGCTGCTGCCGAAATCGACGGCACACTGCTGCTGCATCCCGTTGTGGGCATGACCAAGCCGGGCGACGTGAATCACTACACCCGCGTGCGCACCTACAAAGCCCTCACCGAAAACTACTACGATCACGACCGCATCCTGCTGAGCCTGCTGCCGTTGGCGATGCGCATGGGCGGCCCGCGTGAAGCGGTTTGGCACGCGATCATCCGCCGCAACTATGGCGCGAATCACTTCATCGTGGGGCGTGACCACGCTGGCCCCGGCAAAGACAGCAACGACCAGCCGTTTTATGGTGCCTATGACGCCCAGGATTTGGTCTCGGAGCACGAAGAAGAAATCGGCGTGAAGATGATGCCGTTCCGCATGGTGGTTTACCTGCCGGAAGAAGAGCGCTACGAAGAAGTAGACAAAGTTCCAGATGGCACCCAAACCGCTTCGCTCAGTGGCACCCAAGTGCGCGAAAACTACCTGGGCCAGGGCGTCCCGCTGCCGGAGTGGTTCACTCGCCCCGAAGTGGCGGCCATCCTTGCCG
Organism: uncultured bacterium; assembly: GCA_963922445.1. Classification (GTDB taxonomy): domain Bacteria; phylum Chloroflexota; class Anaerolineae; order Aggregatilineales; family Phototrophicaceae; genus DAOTTY01. The sequence continues at coordinate 8,396 of CAWUJQ010000129.1, read as the reverse complement.
ATCAGTACCCGCCGCGCAGCAAGCAGGGCTTTTGTGTGTGGTTTACCGGCCTCAGCGGTTCGGGCAAATCCACCACAGCAGACGTGTTGACCTCGCTGCTGCTGGAACATGGCCGTCAAGTTACCATCCTGGACGGTGACATTGTGCGCACGCACCTGAGCAAGGGCTTGGGCTTTAGCAAAGAAGACCGCGACACCAACATCCGCCGCATTGGGTTTGTCTCCAGCGAGATCGTGCGTCACGGGGGGGTATCGGTCTGTGCGGCCATTAGCCCGTACCGCACCACCCGCAACGATGTGCGCAGCATGATCGGCACGGGCTTTATTGAGGTGTTCGTTGATACGCCGCTTGAGGTATGCGAAGACCGCGACACCAAGGGGTTGTACGCCCGTGCCCGCGCTGGCGAGATCAAGGGCTTCACCGGGATTGACGACCCGTATGAGACGCCGGAAAACCCCGAACTCGTGCTGGACACGGTGACCTATACCCCGGCAGAAAATGCCCTCAAGGTCATTGAATACCTGGCCGAGAAAGGCTTCATCCACGCGCCAGAACTGGCGATGGCGTAACCCGTTTAGTGGGCCGTCATGATAGGCGGCCCCGACACACCCGTTTAACCCTGTTGGGACGAGGGGTGTGTCGGGGTTCGATGCATCAAACCCCAACGAAGATTACAACCTAATTTGCAATGTGCGGCTAGTTTGCCAGCGCGGTTTCGATGGTCTCGGCGGCGGGCGGCTGGCCGTACTCGCCCGTGCTGTGGACGTAAACCTGATTCGTCGGCTCCACTTCGGGGTTAACCTCACCACCGTTCAGCCACAGGTACAGCCAGCGGGCATCACTGATGGTCATGTTGACGCAGCCGCGACTCTGGCGGTAACCGTAGTAGTCGTGCCAGTATGACCCATGCAGGCTGATGCCCTCGTCAAAGTACATTACCCAGGGCACCGATTGCAACGCATAGGCGTTCGGAGCGCCCGTAGCACCGCTCATCGGGTCAACGGGCAAGCGTGCCCACACATCAAACAGGCCCTCGCGGGTATCTGTCGGTGGCAGACCGCTGGCAATCAACGTGGCCATGACGGGGGTATCGTCTTCGTAGGCCACAAGCGTTTGCTCGTACAGGTCAACGGCCACCCAGCGCCCACTCACGCCTTCGGGCCGCTCGATCTTCTGAATCTTGCTGACAAACGTCTGCTTGACCCACTGGTTCGGGCCAATCATGTACCAGCGCCAGCCCTCATCGTCGTAGGCCGTCGCCCAGATGTTCACAATCTCGTAGCGCTCCAAAAAGCGCCCGGCCTCGTTGTCGCGTTCGCCGCCAGGGTAGCGGGACACGGCAATACGGCTCAGGTCAAGCACAATGGCGAATTCGTACTCCAGGCCGTCCGTGATTTCAACGCCTGTGAAGTTGGACGGGGCGGTATACTGCGCATCGGCACGGCTAACCCACTGCCCGCCCTGAATCTGAATAAATTGCGGGTCATCTACATTGACGCCGGTCACAAAGTTGTAGCCGGGTGGGATTTCCCCAACGACCGCGCCACCGGGCGACCCGTACAGCAGCGTCGTGTCTGGCCCGACGCGCCAAAAGCTATATGTGCTCATTGTGGTTAAGTCGAGCGGGAGTTGTTCCATGTTGGGTGGCGTGGGATACGCCTCTATCATCTGGCGGCAGCGCGGGCTGAGGTCGCCGCCGTCGTTGTGGTCATAACAAACGCTGGGGTCATATTTGAACAACGGCTGCGACAGGTTGACGTCTTGGGCAACGGCATGGGTCGCTATTGCCATTATAGCCACGAGGGCACCGATCATTAACAGTAAACGGCTGGGTTGGCTTTTCACTGACAGTAGTCTCCTTGAGCGAACAAACGGGTTTGTCCTACAACGGCTCATATTATGGGCATAGGGTGCCGTTTGTCACGGGAAAATACGGTAAGCTGGCCTACGAAATGGCTACGACTGGGCCGTTATGTCCTGTTGCTCATCTTTGTCACGCAGTGCGAGGTACTCTGCAATGAAGCCGCCGCCGTTGGTGGCAATCAACACACCCGTCAGCTTATCCACCACCAGCTTGTCCAGCGTGAGGATGAGGTTTGTGAGCTGCTCACGCATGATGAGCATCACTTGATCCCATGAGATGTTGTCTGGCAGTTGCGGTTCGCGGGTGTCGCGCATACTTTCCAGGTAGTCCATGATGGGGTCAACCTCATCAAACACGAACGCGCCGGGTAGGTCGTGGCGCACAACCGCAAAGTAGTGTTTGGCCAGCAGCCGGGAGCCGTTTTCCAGGGCGAAGCGCTGGTGCAGCCCCCCCGGCACTTTCACATCACGCGACGCGCCGGGGGGTGAAACCAGCAAAATCGCCCGCCGGAACAACTCACGGAACTGCGGGGTGGTCGTCACGCTGCTGGTGGAGGCCACAAACAGGCCGTTTGGCTTAAGAACGCGCTGCGCCTCTTTCACCACATCCACCACGTTGGCCGCGTAATACATCACATGGTTGGCCATCACCACGTCAAACGTGTCGTCCTCAAACGGGATTTCGTCCATCGGGCTGTGAATGATGCGGCTTGGCGCGGGGTGTTCGGCAGTCATGTCGTTGGCGGTGTCAATACCTGTGTAGGTTACGTCCGGGTAGTTGGTATGAATGTAGTTATAGTAGCGCCCGGTGCCACAGCCCAGGTCAAGCAGGTTTTCGTCGCCTTGGAGTGCGACGTGATGCATCACCCACTCCACAAAATCGACCTTGGGGAAGGTGTACTGGTCATGGGTTTGCTGGCGGATGTGCCAGTTGCCCGCCGCGTGGGGGGATGTGCTGCGTAAATCAGGTGTGTCTTGTGGGCGCATGGTCGCTTCTCATATTGGGTCGAATTCTGCTCTTAAGTATGGCTAGTCTACATGATGTTTTGCTTGCTCGGCAAACGCAACGTGTGAAAGACCATAAAATTTACGCACCCTGGCCGCTATTCGCCCAACGGGTTGTTCTGCTAGAATGCCCGAACATCTAAAGAAAACTACCCTGAAAGGACGAATTCCAATGGGCGAACAATACGACGCGCTGCGGGCACGGCTGCGCGATGTCAACAATTTGGGTCAGGCAGAGGCGCTGCTGCACTGGGACATGGAAACGCAAATGCCCGAAGGCGGCGCAGCGGCACGCGGCGACCAGATGGCATCGCTGTCGCGCATCCGGCATGAGATGTTCGTCAGTGACCGGACGGGCGAACTGCTGGAAAAAGCAGCCAGTGAAGTTGATGGGGCGGACTACGACAGCGAAGAGGCCAGCTTCATCCGGGTGGCCAAGCAGGACTTTGAGGACGCGACCAAGCTGCCCGTCGACTTTGTGGCCGACTTCACCAAGCTCACGTCAGATGCCCATCACAGTTGGGTGAAGGCCCGTGCTGCAAGCGACTTTAGCGTCTTCCAGCAGGACCTGGAGCGCGTGATTGAGATGAGCCGTCAGAAGGCGGAGTACCTGGGGTACGAGGAAAACCCCTACGACGCGCTGCTGCAAGAATACGAGCGCAGCATGACCAGCGCTCAGGTAAATGCGTTATTCGAGGGGCATCGCCAGCAGCTCATCGACCTGGTAGCGGCCATCAGTAAAGCGACGGGCCGTGTTGACGCCAGTGTGCTGCGTCAGCCGTACCCGGTGGAAGACCAGCGTGCGTTTGGCACCATGATCGCGGAGGCTATTGGCTATGACTTTAACCGGGGCCGCCTGGATGTGTCTGTCCACCCGTTTAGCACCAGCTTTTCCAAAAATGACTCGCGCATTACCACCCGCTACGACGAGACCTGGCTGAACCCGGCGCTGTTCGGCACCATGCACGAGTGCGGCCACTCCATGTATGAGCAGGGCGTTGCCGATGCACTGGACGGCAATATTCTGGGCACGGGCACATCACTGAGCGTGCATGAGTCACAGTCGCGCACGTGGGAAAACCTTGTGGGGCGCAGCTTCAACTTTTGGCAGTGGGCCTTCCCCCGCCTCAAGGATGCCTTCCCCGGTCAGATTGGCAACATGGATGTCACGTCGTTCTACCGCGCTGTCAACAAGGTGGAGCCGTCCTTCATCCGTGTGGAAGCGGACGAATGCACCTACAACTTGCACATCATGCTGCGCTTTGCCATTGAGCAGGCCATCATCAAGGGCGATATTCCCGTGGCGCAAATTCCGCAAGCCTGGAACGATATGGTCAAGGAATATCTGGGCGTCACCCCGCCAGACGACGCGCACGGCTGCTTGCAGGACATTCACTGGTCGATGGGTGGGTTTGGCTACTTCAGCACCTATGCGCTGGGCAACCTGCTGAGCGTGCAGTACTACAACAAGGCTGTGGAGGACGTGCCGACCCTCCCCGATGAGGTGGCCGAGGGCAACTTTACGCCGCTGCTGACGTGGCTCAACGAGAACATTCACCAGCACGGACGCAAGTACACCACCAACGAACTCACCCAGCGCGTCACAGGTGAGGACATCAGCAGCCAGCCGTATATTGACTACCTGACGGAGAAGTTCACAGACATCTACGCGCTGTAAATGGTTAGGTGTGAGTAGGTGCCACTCGTTGAGCGGCACCTACCCGTTTATGCTGCCAGCGAACGGCCTAGCTCAACAGGCCCTTGGCTGCCTCCACGACCTTGTCTACCGTTAGGCCGTATTCCTTATAAATGCGCTCGTAGGGGGCGCTGGCACCGAACGTGTCTACCCCGATGCGCACGCCATCGAAGCCTGTGTAGCGCTCCCAGCCGAGCGTAATGCCCGCTTCAATGCTCACGCGGTTGCGCACCGCCGGCGGCAGCACAGACGCTTTGTAGTCGGCCTCTTGTTCCTCGAACAGTTCCCAGCTTGGCATAGAAACCAAACGCGTCTTCACGCCGTCTTCCATCAGCTTGTCGTAGGCTTCCAGCGCAATGTTGACCTCACTGCCCGTCGCCAGCAGGATGACATCACACGTGCCTTCACAGTCTGCCAATACATATGCGCCGTGCGCGACGCCCTCATCAACGTGTTCGCCCATCAGCGGCTTAATCTTCTGGCGCGTGAAAATCATCGTGACCGGCTTATCAAGTGACATTGCTGTGCGCCATGCCGCCACAGACTCGTTCGGGTCACCGGGGCGGAAGACGTACATGTTCGGGATCGCCCGCAGCGCCATGAAGTGTTCCACGGGCTGGTGGGTGGGGCCGTCTTCGCCCAGGCCGATGCTGTCGTGCGTGAACACGTACACCGTCGGGATGCCCATCAGCGCACCCAGGCGCATCGCAGGCCGCATGTAATCGCTAAAGGTGAGGAAGGTGGCGCTGTACGGCTTGATGATGCCGCCGTGTAGGGCCAGTCCGTTGACAATCGTGCCCATCGCGTGTTCACGGACGCCGAAGCGCACGTTTTTCGCAGCAGGTTGCAGGTGCCCCGTGAACGGCTCGCCATCCTGAAGCGTTTTCGTGCTGCCAGCGAGGTCGGCGTCGCCGCCAATCATCGTCGGGATGTGCTGCGCAATTGCCCGCAGTGCGTCACCGCCTGCGTTACGGGTGGCAGCAGGCTTGTCGTATACGGGCAGGTCGGCGTCCCAGCCGTCCGGGAGTTTGCCCGCAATCGCGTCTTCAAGCTGCTGGGCTAGTTCAGGGTGGGCGGCCTTGTAGTCATCGAACTGCTTTTGCCACTCGGACTGCCATGTGGCACCCTTTTCGAGGGTCTCGTGGAAGTGTTCCAGCGCTTCACCAGGGATGAAGAACGCATCTTCTGACGGCCAGCCAAGTGCCTGCTTGGTCAGTTTCACTTCGTCTGCACCCAGCGGCGACCCGTGCGATTTGCTGCTGCCCGCCTTGTTGGGGCTGCCAAAGCCAATCGTGGTACGCACCACGATGAGCGTTGGCTTTTCTTGTTCTTGCTTGGCGGCGGCAATGGCTTCCGTGATGGGCTGGTAGTTGTTGCCGTCGGTCACGTCGATCACGTTCCAGCCTTGCGCAACAAAGCGTGCCGGAACGTCTTCCGTGAAGATCATGTCGGCCTTGCCGTCCAGCGTGATTTCGTTGGCGTCATACAGCACGATGAGCTTGTTCAGCCCCCAGTGCCCCGCCAGCGATGTTGCTTCCATGCTGACGCCTTCCATCAGGTCGCCGTCGCTGGCGATGACGTAGGTGTAGTGGTCAATGATGTTGTGGCCGCTACGGTTAAACGTCTTCGCCAGGAATGCCTCAGCAACCGCCATGCCGACTGCCGTCGAAATGCCCTGCCCCAGTGGGCCGGTGGTCGTTTCTACACCGGGCGTCTCGTGATATTCCGGGTGGCCGGGGGTTTTGCTGCCCCACTGACGGAAGTTCTTGATTTCTTCCATAGACAGGTCATAGCCGGTCAGGTGCAGCAGCGAGTACAGCAGCATACTACCGTGACCGGCACTCAGCACAAAGCGGTCACGGTTGAACCAGTGCGGGTCTTTCGGGTTGTGGCGCAGGTGCTCCATCCACAGCGCGTAGGCCATCGGCGCGGCCCCCATTGGCAGGCCGGGGTGCCCGCTGTTGGCGTTTTCTACCGCGTCGATAGACAGCGTGCGAATGGTATTGATGGCAAGTTCTTGAAGGTTCGTCGTTGCAGTTGCCAAGGCAAATCTCCTGTTGGTTTTGATTGACTGACGGATAGGCACTACTTTAACGTTGAGTATCGCAAGAGTCCAACCTTACGTCTGTTAGACGGCTTACAACTGTATTCCCTTTACACCTCGCAACCTGCCCCATACACTAGCGCCAATTTTTTCAGCGTTTACTCATCGGTTTGCCCCATGTCCTCCTCATCGTCCGTCCCTGCGCCCAAAACCACGCTGTCGGCTGCCCACTGGAGCCGTTGGCTAACGTTGGCCCTGCTGGGTGTTGTGACGGCTACCAGCCTGATTTATGTGGTGTATTGGGTTTACCTCACGGTGACGGTGCATCAAATCCCCACGGATGAGCTTTTATATGCCGATATAGGCCGCCTGATTGCGCGGGGTCACATCCCCTTCCGTGAGGTGTGGGACATCAAGCCGCCCGTTCACAATTACCTGATCGCGCCATTCATCCTGATTTTTGGCAACACCCTGTTGGCCGTCCGGCTGTTTGTGCTGCTGACTGCCGTCTACGTGGTGACGGTCACGGCGCTGCTGGCCCGCACCCTCACCCAAAACCGAGCAGCTATCGTCATAGCAGCCCTGGCCGCAACGTTCTACGCGGCGTGGTCGGCCTATGAAGAAGGGTTTAACCCGGTCACCGTGATGGCAGCCCTGTCACTCACGGCGATGTGGGTGGCGGCAATCGGGCGTGGCCGCCCGCTGTTGCTGGTGGGGAGTGGGCTGCTGCTGGCGGCGAGTTTTCTGTCTAAGCAGGTGATGGCGTTTGAGGGCTTTGCGGCGCTGGCGTTTGCGGCTTACTTTGCTCCGCCAGGGAAGCGGCTTTCAGCGGCAGCGTGGGTGATTGCCGGGGGCTTGCTGGGGTTGGGGGTGGCAGTCGGGTTAGCGCTGTGGGCCGGGGTGCTGGAATCCATTTGGCTGAATGCCTTTTACAACAGCTTCCTCTACACATTTGAGCCAGAGGGACAGCAGTGGCACTTTAGCTCGGAGTTTTTCAGCTTGTTCTCGACGTACTTTGTCGGCGGCACAGTGCCGTTTTTGCTGCCGCTGCTGGTGGTGTCGCTCCCGGCGTGGGTGATGCTGCTGCGCAACCCACAAACCCGTCCGTTGACGTTGGTGGTCACGGTGTGGGTCATCACAGCGGTGATGGGCGCAGCGGTGGGCCGATCAATGCGGCGGTCGTACTTCCTGGAAGTGGTGGCTCCGCTTATTGTGCTGAACGTGTTGGCTGTGCCGCTGTATATGCGCTTGCGCGGTTACTGGCAGGCCGCGCTGGTGCTGCTGCTTGGCGTGAGCCTGTACGCGAACGGCCTGCTGCGTGACCTACCTGCAACCGTCACAGCGCTGGCAACCGCTGAGTGGCATCTACCGGACGAGTCGCCATTGTTGGTGCCCTACCAGCAAACGGCGACGCAGTTGGCCGCCGCTGTTGAGCCGGGAGACTGCTTTTGGGAGTGGGACAGCATTGGCGTCGAGAACTACCTGGCAGACAGCCGCCCATGTGTAAGCACCCCCGCCGCCCACACGCTCATGATTCGCGAGTCGTTTGATATTTATCGCATTCGCGCAGACTACATGAACGAGTTGTTTGCGGGGCGGCCTGGCATTCACACACGCTATACCATCTGGTCGTACTTCCCAGAACTGGAACGATTCGCAGACCGCTACCTGGGGGAGCCGCTGTTCGACGGGCAAGGGCGCTACTATGATTTACAGGCGTTCACGGTGGATATGTCCCCGTTTAACGACCACTACGCCAACTTTGCGGGTGAGTTCGAGATGATTGGC
>CAWUJQ010000128.1:0-11309 GCA_963922445.1 uncultured bacterium | reverse complement strand
TACTTAAAGCTAGTTCGATGCAACAGATTAGGTGACTTCCAATGTCCAGTTACAGTGAAGCCGTCAACACACGCTTGGAAAACGCGATTCAGCACGGTAACGATACCGTTACGTCACTACAATCCATCATTGGGGAAACAAACCCAATCACCGTAACCGCTGCCCTTCTCGGTGCGATCAACTCCTATGCATTGCGAAAGCTTAACTTGCAGATTATCGGATTATTGCAAGCGTGACCTACGTTGTGTGAACTTGTGGCACCTCCAAATAATTCTTTCCAAGTTGAGCAACTAGTAAATAGCCAATTGGGAAGCTGGAATGCCACTACTTTAGATCGCCTTTTGGTAGTTAACCCCAATACACAATCTGTGACGACATTTAGCAATGATTTCGATCTAGCCAGCTACATTCTAGGGGTTGATATTACTAGGGGGCAAGTGTACAGAATGGAGGTCAACGAATTTTACAGCAAGAACCTCACGGGTACCTGCCCTGAAAGTGTGCGAGCAAGTTACCCAAACCTTGTGTCTGTGCAACAGAATCAATCTACTGGTTGTTTTAGGCTAAATCCTCTAGATCCTCGTCTCACTGGTCTAAATGTGAGGACACATCCAAGTGCGTATGGCACAGTTCTGGGTGGACTTAACAACAGTATGCACGGAGCAGAATATTTTTACTATGATACTCATACAGGTGTAGACGGCCTTACATGGTATCAAATTGCCCCCGAAGGTCTTTGTGTTGATGGATATTCTATGTGGGTATCAGATGTCGATAACTACCTTAATTTTAGCTGTAATAATCCGAATAGTGCCGTGATGATAACTCAACTTGGTGATTCAAACACCCAGAACCCTGCACCAGATTTCAAATTTGAACCCCCAAATGCTGGGACATCCTCTTTTCCGTTATCCTTATCGTCGCCGCCTCTCGTAAGTGAAGTCGAAAATACTCTCACATACATACTTTCCTGCGAGAGTGGTTACGATCTTAACCAAGCACAAGAAATTGCCTATGTGATTCGATCAAGAATGATCTCTGATCAATTTCCTAACACTGCTCTGGGGGTAGTGCAGCAACTAAACCAGTTCGAATGTTGGGGTAATCCAGGAGGCGTATCGAATTATGCTAACGTGGTTCAGCAAGGAACTAATCCAGCGGCATTAAGGGTAGTGAACACGATCAGAGCTGAAGTCGTACCTGAATTGATAGCCTTACCGGAAGGTGGGTTGGGTGATCTTTCGTTCAATCCGTTTGAGGATAAAATTAGGTATGCACTTTTTACATTGGGGACAAACACGAACAACCTATCACAGGGTTCCTCTGCCAACACTGCTATCACAGCACTATTAAATAGCGGTCAGTTTAACTGTGACAAAACTCAGAACGAGCTTGAAGATGTATTCATAGCTGTTTCTGGGCCAAATGCTGCCGGCTTTAGTACTTTCTACTTCGCAGATGAAAACGAATGTACGAATGCAATCCCCTAGTGAAATGCTGAGTTTAATAACGAAATTTCTATTTGCGGTTACAAGACTCTTCTGTGCTATATTCTTGCTAAGTATGACGGTAAGCTCTCCATGGCATAGTTGGGATAAAGTATCAGTTTTCACTGTGTCACAACCCGGCATGGAGAGACTAGAAAGATTAAATCTTGTAGAGGGAGAATTTGAGGTAGTCCATAATGCACCCGAAGGAATCGCTTATGTTTCCTGGTACGTTGACAGTTACCAAGTGTTTTGGGGACTTGGCGCAGAAAGCACTAATTACAGGTACGGTTCCTTTGCTGTCAATCAGGTTAATCTTCGCACTGGAGTCACATCAGTTGTGTACAAAGGTACCGCAGGCTCCAATATCTATCATATGCCAGCCGTTCCTAATCGACTTCTACTAAGTTTTCTCAATGAAGGTGTGGTATGGGATAAGTCAACAATACCCAATTACTGTGTTCTCGATGTCGTAGAAGAAGTTTGTCGACCAGTTGCACACGACGTGATTTCACGAGTATTGTGGCACAACACGGGTTCTACTTACTGGATTAACGAGAATGAGTTTGTAAAGGACACCCGTAAATGGAGTCTGGCCGAAGGAAATCAAATAGGTAATGATCCGTTTGCTGAAAGAAATCTTATAACCAAAGTATATGCCCCATTGTATGAACGAGGCGAGATGGCTGTGATTGCCAGTACGGAGAACGAAGACATTCACTCTGGTGGGCTGTATCTCTTGAACGTGTATGAGATGAGCATTTCGCATCGTATTGCATCGGTAAATATCAACGGTTCTCCCACACTTTCACCATCTATTGACAACCGAAATATACTTTATGATCCTGGGAACGGAGAGACTTGGTTCATTAATTTGGAGACCAAAGATATTTACCCAGCAAGTTCCCCCTCATCTTTCTCATGGATACCCAATAGCAGAACACTAATCGGCACAATTCCTCAACAGGAAGAAAGTTGGGCCGTAATATTAGTGGACACACCAAGGAACATCTCAATCACTGTTACGGAAGTTAACCAACCGCTTGAATTTCAAGCCATCGCAAACCCATAACAAGGAGCCAGAAAATGTCATTCGATAGTATCATTCAATCCATCATTAGCGATATCAATGCGAACAACGTTACGCTGGAAGGTCTACTTGGACAGTCACAAGGGCAGACGCTCGAAGCCACCATGGGCACCGTGGCGCAGGTGGGCACCACCAACGCGTGGACGATCACCTCTGTGGAAGTGGCTCCCAACGACCATCAAGCCGAGTTCAGCCTGCCCGTCACGGATCGCAATTCACTTATCAGCTATGTGAGCATCACCACGCCTGCGATGTGCCCGCCCCCGTTATGTGGATGTTAAGGTTAGCCGACGCTTGCCCTACGCTTGATGTGTTTATAGAAAAGTTGTAGTAAGATTGGAAGTAATTCAGGTAGACAAAGCAAGGCGGCCAGAATGTCACGTGGAGTACACTACTTGCAAAATGCTAGAAGCAGTTTGCTTTCATACATCAGTTCCCTGGAAATCGGCAAGGCGGTTGCCTTTCCACTTAACATTCCGATCTATATTTCCGCTAGCGCATCGTACCTTTCCTACATTTACTATTTACAACAGGCTTCCAACGCCTGCGCTGATGATGACAAATCCTGCTTTGATGACAAACTCACTGAGTTTGGAGTTTCTCTAAGAACCAATCCCGTGTTTATTGGGAATACACAATTCAATCCGCGCGAATTCGACGCTCAGCAAACGGAACAAATTCTCATCGCTATGGAAGAGGTAGCCGATGAGATGGCAATTTATGTGAGTGATATTCGAAGGACACCGGTCTCACCTATAGAAGCGTTTATGGAGGTATTCGGCCCTGTCCAATTTGGGTATTTTCCCGCAACAGAAAATTACTCCTTAACGGTTCAAGATTATGCGAACTTTGAACCCGATGGGGCTATAGTCGTTATGTTGGCGGACAGTGCATTTGGCCCATTTCAGAATTTACCACAAGAGTTCGTCATTGTTCATGAACTGGGGCATGTTTTCCACTTTAGATATGATTTAGCGAGAGAATCTGACATTGTACTTGGATATTCTAATACCGTAGGTGCATTGCACGCGCTGTTCGCGAACCGTACCAATGATGATGATGGTCAACTATTGGCAAGTCGCGGAAGCGGAGGACAAATAACAGTAAATGGAGTTAGCTACCAACTTGAAATCTTGACCTGTAAAACTGTTACTAATCCGACGGATAACTGTTCCAAAGACGTGAACCCTCTCGAACATGCTGATCTAGATGGTAATGTGAATACTGGTGCAGATTATTACTTTTTACCGCAAGGTACTTATCTATTGGGAAATGGTAGCTATGGGACATACGCTCCAGACAATCCGAATGACTTTTTCCCAAATGAATTTTGTAATGATGCCAAAGAATCGGCAGGACTATGTCATCCGAACAAGCACCCAATGGAGGGCTTTGCCGATACTTTTGCAAACTTCATCTTGCGACCAGATGACTTACCTTCAGACGAAGTACGTAAAGACTACTTCGACAATAACTTTTCAGATTGGACAGAAGCGATTATTGACGAATGACCATAAACAAACTTCGAATTGCCACATGCGTCTTAGTATTCTACGGTGCTCTGCTGCTGTACGGACTTACACCGCAAACAAACTATCTATCGGCAAGCGATGGGACACCAACGCCTACTTCTATCCCCAAAACATATGGTCAACTTTTCCTCGAAGAGGAAGGTTGTACCCCCATGTGCTTCTTCGGACTTGTTATGGGAGAAAGTACCGTAGAGGAGTTACTTGGTGTACTTAATGAGCAAAGCTATTTTGTTTGGCGACCATCGGAGAGTGTGGGGACGAACCCGACTGTGTTTGACGAGCAAACGGGCCATGTTGAAGATGGCTCCTACATCATTTACTGGAACGATGAACAACCGTTTGATTCAATAGCAGGTGAGATATACATAAAAGATAGTGTTGTGCATCTAATAAACATCAGCAATGCCCTCCAGCTTGGATATGATGATGTCTTCGAAGCGTTCGGTGGATTTGACTACCTCGAAGCGGGTGCTGGACTTTATTCTGTAGATTTCGATTTATATTATGAAGAAAGTGGCACCATTATAAGTTTTAGTATTCCTAGAAACAAATGCAGTCTGAACAACCTGCGCTCACATATGTTTTTAAACAATATATTTTACCTTAATGCGTCATCAGAAACGACTGTGACCCGGGCGATCCCCGTAGATATCCAAACATGGAACGACTGGCTCGACAGCGATGCGGATATATCTTGCGATGAAGCATTCGCAATGTATCTTGAAGAGAGTCAATAGAGCAGTACTGACTAACTTCTTAATTCTATACGCAAACTATGCGCTTAGCGCAAAGAGGCTACACCATGAGCATCATAGATCAGCTTTTACTGAATGCATACAGTGACCTAACCACGCTTACTGCGTATATCAGCCAGCAGCAAGAAACCGCGCTCGAAGCCACCACAGGAACCGTCACGCAGGTGGGCACCACCAACGCGTGGACGATCACCTCGGTGGAAGTGGCTCCCAACGACCATCAAGCCGAGTTCAGCCTGCCCGTCACGGATCGCAATTCACTTATCAGCTATGTGAGCATCACCACGCCTGCGGGCAATCCAGCGGCGGTCAGTGTGCAAGCGCAGGAATCCGGTGGGGCATATGGGACGGCTTTCGCGCTGGATCAACTAACCAACACAGTGTTCAACAAGATCAAGGTGTTCGGCACAGCGGCGTTCGAGTTCACGGTGAATGTGAATGCCTTCTGGCGCTATGAGTGGGATTTTGAATCGGAGTTATATCGAGACAACCGGGAGTTCTTCCATGACGGTAACCCGATCAACGGGAACGTGTTCGGGGTGTATGTTGATGGTAGTGGTCATCGAACGAGCGGCAGCGATGAAAATGCGTGGATGTCTGCAAAGACGAATAACATTCACCTCACGCGCCTACGGATAGAACTCACCACACAGACCAATGCTCAGCCGCGCATCGGCATCTGGGACAGTAACTCAGGTGTGACCTCGCCCTTCGGTGTTGCTGGCGATCCAATTGTTGACGTTCCGCTGGATGACCTGTTTGATACGCTGTGGATACGATTCCGCTACGACACAGCAACGCACGCGTCACAGCGAAAAAGCTGCTTCTTGAAGGCAAAGGCACGCTGCCAGCATTCACAGGCGGGATTTTAAATACGTAACAGCCACCAGTCCAATGCCTACTTCCCCGCTGTGTGATGCGCCAACCGGATCGGGTGGGGCAGGCGGTACGTCGGCGTGACGGCCAGCGTCAGGTCAACCGCGCTCTCTAGCTGTGCCATGTGACCCACACTCACATACACCGGCTTCACCCGCGTCCGCGTGCGCAGCACCACGCCAATCGTTTCCCCCTTATGCGTGATGAAACTGCGCTCCCCCTTCGTCTCACCGGGGTCGGCGTAGTCCCCGATAAAGTGCGTCTTGCCCACGCCAATCGTCGGGCGCTGGAGCCACAACCCCATATGCGCGGCAATCCCCATCCGTCGCGGATGAATGCGCCCCATCCCATCGAAAATGAACACGTCCGGCTCGTTTTGCATCGCCTCGAACGCCTCTACCAGCACCGGCCCCTCCCGGAACGTGAGCAGCCCCGGAATATATGGGAACGGCGTCGGCTGCACTGCGGTAATCGACTCCACCAGTTCCATCTGCGGGTAGGTGATGACCACCACCGCCGCCGTCGAGACGTTGTCCTTCACGCTCACGTCCACGCCCGCAATCAGCTTGACGCTGTCCATATCAATCGGCGTGTTGATGATAAGCTGGCTGGCGAGGTCTTTTTGTATCGCAATCGCCTCAGACGATGACACGTTCCAGGCGTGCAGGGGGGGGATGTTCATGGGTTAGCGCTCCCGTTGGTGTTCACATCATACTTGTGATTATATACCCAGCGGCAATAATTGTGCAAGCGGACGCGATCTATCGGGTGCATTTCAAGTTGGTGCAACGCTTTTTGGCCCTCACCCCAACCCCTCTCCCAGAACGTGCCTGTGGCACTGGGAGAGGGGCTAAAATCACGACCTAAGCGACGTGTTCCCCCCTTCTCCTAGCCGCGCAGCGGCGGTCGGGAGAAGGGGGCTAGGGGGATGAGGGCCAAACGCACGGAAGTGAAATGCACCCATGTAGCGGCCTCGCTGTGCGCCTCTCACAGTCATCGGGTATGATGGATATACCTGACGCCGACTTACTCCACACACCGGGATAAACCACCATGTCACGACCTGTCCGCTTTGTTTTTGCTGCGTTTCTAGCCTCAGCGTGTTACCTGTGCTTTTTCGCCAGCCTGTACGTCACCCTCGCGCTCGTGGAGGTGAACTTTACGGCGTGGGGCATCTGGTTGTATCAGGCAGCGGTGATTTTGATGTACATGCTGCTGACGCTGACGATATACGGCTATGTGGCGCAGTTCTGGCCGCAATATCAGCAGCCCTATGAGCCAGAAGGCGGCCTGAACATCGTCACGGTGGGGGCATATATGCTGGTATTGGGCCTAATCCTGGTGATTATTAGCTACCTGAACTTTTGGGCGGCAGATGACTTTTTCGAGTTTCAGGTGTGCCAGCTCACGGGCGGCGGGGATTGCCAGCGCGGGGCCGGGGTGATTGCGGCCCTCACTCAGCGCTACATGGGTTATGGTGCAGCCGTGCTGAGTGTGCCCGTGATGTTGTTGGGGCTGCTGTTCAATCGGCTGCGCGGTTGGTAGCCGCCCGCGCCAGCTTAAACCTTGCCGCCGTTAACCAGGTCGCCAGGAACAAGCCCATAAACGGCCATTGGAGCGCGGCCTTTTTCCGTTTGCAGCGCTTGGCGCAGGGTGCCTTCGCGCACAAAGCCCATCCGCTCGGCCAAAATCATGGCGCGGGTGTTGTGCGTGCCGCAGCGGAACTCCAGGCGTTTGAATCCCATATCGTCAAAGCTGTGGCGCACAAACGAGCGTAGTGCCCGCAGCGCAATCCCCCGGCGGCGATAGCGCTCGTCTAGCCAGATGGTTATTTGGGCTGATGTGTTGTCCAGGTCAGGGTAGGTATGACCAACGAGGCCCACAAGCCGCTCTTGATGCCAAATGCCCGCCAACAACCCCTCACCACGGGTGTACTGGCCCAACGCCCGCTGGATCATAAATAGGGTGTCTTCTATCGTTTGGTGATCGTCAATCCAGGGCAGCCAGGGGGTCAGGTTGTCCCGGTTGAGTTCGATCAGGCGAAATAAATCGAAGACGTGTTTTTCCTCAATCGGGCGCAGTCGCGTGGACGGGCGGGTCGTTTCGAGCATGATGGCCATTTCAGTGTTTCGTTGCGTAAGGTTACTTAACCTCTATTCTTGCACGAAGGGCGCTATTTTTCCGTGAATTTTCTTTCACTTGAGCGTGAATCGCGTAAAAATATGGCGACCTGTGGCGGACATCGCAAGTGCAGCCCAGCAAAGCGCACAGCCAACAGCCAAAGGCGGCGGGACGCCCGTGCCCAATGTGCGCGCAGGTTGCAAAAATGCAACAGGTCGGGGCAATTGCATCAAAAGGATTCTCTATATCTCTTCTTTTTTTCCAGAAAGAAAGAAGGTAACTACTCAGGTACCCACATGCCACTTCGGTAACAAGAGGTCATAATGGGTTTTTAACGAGCTGCAATTTATTGCACGCATTCACAAATTAATTGTGATTTGCGTCTTAGAAGTCCGTAAAGGTTCTCTAAGGTCATCACAGTTTACGTGTGATACTCCACCTGAGTAGTTACGGGGTGCGTTACCATTTTCAGCGTGTGACCCGTGTGCCCTTTTTGCCGGCCCGCTTTCCGCTTGCCCTTTTGACGTTGGCTGCTTGGCTTCTTCTTCAGCCCATCGCTGCTCGGCGGCTTGCCACTGTTGCTGCTGTTTTTGGCTATTTGGTCTTCAAGCGATTGGATGCGCTGGGATTGCTGGGCGATGACCTCACGCAATTCGAGGATCATTGCCCACAGGTCTTCTCGGCTTAGTTCGGGTGGTGGGGTGGTTTTTTCTGACATGCTTCTATTTTCACGCTAAAATCCCAATCCGCAAGGTATTCTTTTCACCCACCTGAGTGGTTACCGATACGTTTGTTTTTCACCATAAGCCCGATTCAATGTAACGTGTTATTGCATTCGAGCGTAGCATACTCACACGCCAACCGCGCAATTGTTTAGCAATTCCTTAGCATAGCTGTGTTATGATTTGCCAACCTTGCCGCGTTCATGGAACATGACATGAAAGGACAATCAAAATGGCACCCGAACCGAAAAAACAAGCCCGTCGTACCGCCAGCCGTCTGGACGGTGACCTGCGTGAGCTAACCAATCGCTTTCAAAACCAGGTACAAGAAGTCGTCGAACGTGCCGCTGGCGTCAAAGAAGCGCGCCGTCAGGCGTTTTCTGTTGGCCTGATGGCGGGCATTCTGGTTGGGCTCGTGATAGGCACCATCATTGGCGTTCGCATTAGCGATACCTCCGGCCAAAAGGAAAAAATCTCTTGAGGCTCTCTCTACGGGCGATCCTCATCGGCGGGCTGCTGCTGACGTTGGCAGTGCCCGCCCTCGCCCAAACTGAAGAGGCCGCCAGCGATGCTGCCACCAACACCTACAGCGACCGCTTCGTGACGTTTGCCTACCCGTCTGCGTGGCTGGTAGACCCCAACAGTGCTCCAGACGATAACACAACCGCCATCGCCAACAGCGAAAACGCGCTACAAGCCGAGTCGATTGATGACTTTAACCCCGGCGATGTGCAAATCCTCGTCGTGAAGGCGGCCAAGCCCTTCTTCGAGGGGCGGCTGCGCGTGCCGTTGGATAACAGCCTACGACCGGGGTCTGCCCTGGGTGAAATCTTCCCGCCAGAGGTACAGGTGACGACTTACGGCTTCGATGATGGGCGGCTGGCAGCCAGCGTCACCCTGCCTGATGACGAAAACGAAGCTGAAACAGTCATTTGGCTGGTTGACCTGGACGAAAACGAACGCGGTGCCTTTGTTGTGATTGGCAAAACGGAGGACGTGGCTGCGGCTGAGGCGGACATTCTGGCGATGGCCGAGTCTTTTGTGAGCGCAGAGCTTGAAACCGTCGTTATTGCAGACGGCGAAGCCCAACTCACCGAAACCTACGTCAATAGCCTGGGCAACCGCCGCTTGAACTACCCCGAAGGCTGGTTGATTGCAGAGAACCAGCGCGGCGTGATTATCTTCGGCTCCTCAGCCGAAGCCATCGACACCAACAATATCGGCACGCTGCCACGCGGCGAGGTGTTGGGCCTGCTGTACCCGGCAGTGGCCCTCGTGCCGGAAATACCCGTCGTTGGCCCAGAAACAGAAGTGACTTCCGTCGTCACATTTTTCGCCAACACAGGCGGGGAAGCAGGCTACGTGCAAGCGGGGCCAATCGAAACGATGGCCTTCAACGGCCTTGAAGCCGCCTCAAGCCTGGCCATTAACGAGGTGCAAAATCATGAGCGGCTCGTCATTGCCGTGAATGTGGGCGACGACATCATCACCATCCTGGCGTTTACACCGATTGGCACGATGGACGACTTAGAGATTGTGTTAGACGCGATGGCCGCATCCGTGGAGGTGGGTGAGTTTGAAGTGCCTGCTCCGCCGCAGGCAGCCGACGCCGAAACAACAGCCACTGAAGAAGCGGAATAGCAGTGTGAGGGTGGGGCGCAGCAGGGATGCGCACCCCATCTGTGCTAACGCATGTCGTAGATGCCGCGCCGTTCAATCTTGATCTGTTGCAGAATATCCGCTTTGGATGCGGTCGTGTCTACCGCGTCAGCAAAGCGGGCTACACGCGCCTGAGATACCTTGAGCTGCGCCTCCGTGACGGTGCCCCGGTGAAACTGCTCACGCAGGTTGATCTCTTCCGACACGATTTCGGCCAGTTCACACATAATTGCCTGATCTTCGTCTGACCAGGTGTGTGGCACGTTGTCAATCACACAAAATGATCCCAGTGGGGTGCCGTTGCTCAGCGTGAGCGGGTAGCCCAGGTAGGCAACCATACCCAGCTCTTCGATAGATGGGTTGTCTTTCACGGTGTCATGGGCGCGGGCGTCTTCCACAACTAGTGCCTGCTTCTCAACCACTACATGCCGACAAAAAGCGTGTTCAATATCCGTTTCCTTCAAATCCAGGCCGTGGCTGCTTTTGAAAAATTGGTAGTCTCCGCCTACCATAGACATCAACGAAATCGGCGCGCCGACGATCTTGCTGCCAAGCTGTGTGAGCGTATTGAAAACGGGTTCCTGTGTTTCATCAACGAGGGCCAGGTCACGCAGCACAGCAAGCCGGGCTGGGTCTAGCAAGACGGACTTCTCTTTTGCAGTCAATTCAAAATTGTCTGACACGGTAGATGATCTCCCAATGGATAATTGACATGAACTGTAACAAAATCGTCGAATTACGATTTCGCCAACATTTTCAGTATACGGTGCAAAATAAGAAAAGAGTTAATCAAGCGTGAACATCTATATAACTCGCCAAATCCCCAAAAAGGGAATTGATCTACTTACAGAAGCAGGGTACAACGTCATTATGCGTGAGGCCGACGGCACCGTGCCGCGTGATGAACTGCTGGCTGCGGTGCGCAACGCGGACGCGGTGCTGCCCATGCTGGCGGACAAAATCGACGCTGAACTGATGGACGCCGCCCCCAACCTCAAGGTGATTAGCAACTTCGCCGTCGGCTACGACAACGTGGACGTGCCCGAAGCCACCCGGCGCGGCATCCC